>NZ_JBHYKG010000029.1:0-43728 GCF_042741245.1 Kitasatospora sp. NPDC058965 | reverse complement strand
GCAGGGGGGACCCTGTGGGAGAGTAGGACGCCGCCGAACAATCATTCAGGAGAAGCCTCCTTTCCTTCGGGAAAGGGGGCTTCTTCGCGTTTCCGAGCCTTTTCGGGACAGCAGGGTAGCCGGCTGCTCGGGAGCGCGGACAGCCCGGCGGGACGTCCTGGGGACGGGCAGTGGTGCTCCGCGGAGAGTAGGGCCGAGCGGGGTTCTGGAGGCGCTGGGAAAGGTCCTCACGGGCAGGAGGGTGGTCCCTCGTGACACCGGAGTGGCATGACAGACGGCCCGTGATGGGGAACGCCGGAGGGGCCCGGGAGAACCCGGGCCCCTCCGGCGGTGGCGGTGGTGGACGGCTGCTCCGTGCTAGAGCTTGCCCGCCGCCTTGAGCTCCAGGTAGCTGTCCGCCAGGGCCGGCGGAAGGGCGGCGGGGGACTCGTCCAGGACCGTGACGCCGAGGCGGCCGAGGCGGGTGGCGACCGCGCGGCGGTCGGCCTGGGCCTGCTCGGCCGCGGCAGCGCCGTACACCGCCTGCACGGTGCCGCGGGCGGCCGCCAGCTCGGTCAGCCGGGGGTCGGCCACCGAGGCGACGATCACCTGGTGGCGTTGGGTGAGCCGGGGCAGCAGCGGCAGCAGGCCGTCCTCGGCGGGGCCGGTGTCCAGGCCGGTGAGCAGCACGATCAGCGAGCGGCGCGGGGCCAGCTTGAGCGTGGCGGCCGTCAGCGCGCGCAGGTCGGTCTCGACCAGTGCCGGTTCCAGCGTGGCCATGGCGTTGGTGAAGGCGGGCAGCACGTCGGTGGCCGAACGACCCAGGACCGTGCCGCGCTGGCGCAGGTCGTGGGCGAGCAGGTCGACCCGGTCCCCGGCCCGGGTGGCCAGTGCGGTGAGCAGCAGGGCGGCGTCCAGTGCCGCGTCCAGACGCGGGGCGTCGCCGACCCGGCCGGCCGAGGTCCGGCCGGTGTCCAGCACGATCAGGATGTGTCGGTCCCGCTCGGGCCGCCAGGTGCGGACCGCGACGGTGTGCCGGCGGGCGCTGGCCCGCCAGTCGATGGAGCGGACGTCGTCACCCGGCAGGTACTCGCGCAGGCTGTCGAACTCGGTGCCTTGACCACGGGTCAGCAGCGAGGTCCGGCCGTCGAGTTCGCGCAGTCGGGCGAGGCGGGAGGGCAGGTGCTTGCGGCTGGTGAACGGCGGCAGTGCGCGCAGCGTCCACGGCACGTGGTGCGAGCCCTGACGCCCCGCCAGGCCGAGCGGGCCCAGCGAACGGACCGTCACCCGGTGGGCCTGCTGGTCGCCGCGGCGGGTCGGGTGCAGCGCGGTGCTGACCCGGCGGCGCTCGCCGGCCGGCACGGTGAGCCGGTGCCGAGAGGCCGTCAGGTCGGTGCCGGGGCGGAAGGCGGAGGGGGCCCAGGCGTCGCGCAGCTGGGCCCGCAGCGGGCGCCCGGACAGGTTGCTGATGCTCAGTGAGACGGTGGCCGGCTCGCCGAGCCGGACCGAGGTGTCGCCGTCCCGGTCCAGCACCAGGGTGCGGACCGGGGCGGCGAGCAGCAGATCGGCCAGCACCCCGAGCAGTACCACCCCGGTGACCAGCCCGACGCCGGCCCAGGAGGGCAGCAGCAGCCCCACGACCAGGCTGCCCAGGGCGGCGAGCAGGGCGGTTCGGCCGGTCAGGGCCACGGCAGACTCCTAGCGTGTGGGGCTGACTGGCTGGCGGGAACGGGTCCGGCTCAGCGCGGTGCGGGGGTCTGGGCGAGCACGGCCTGGATCACCGAGTCGGCGGTCACGCCCTCCATCTCGGCCTCGGCGCGCAGCTGCAGCCGGTGGCGCAGCGTGGGCAGGGCGAGCGCCTTGACGTCGTCGGGCGAGACGTAGTCCCGCCCGGCCAGCCAGGCCCAGGCCCGCGCGGTGTTGAGCAGCGCGGTGGCGCCGCGCGGGGAGACCCCGAGCGAGAGCGAGGGGTGCTGCCGGGTGGCCCGGCACAGGTCCACGATGTAGGCCAGCACCTCGGGGGAGACGGTGAGCTTGGCGATCTCGGCGCGGGCCGCGGCCAGCTCGGCCGGGCCGGCCACCGGCCGCACGCCGGCGGCGGCCAGGTCGCGCGGGTCGAAGCCGGCGGCGTGCCGGCTGAGCACCTGGAACTCCTGGTCGCGGTCGGGCAGCGGCAGGATCAGCTTGAGCAGGAAGCGGTCCAGCTGGGCCTCGGGCAGCGGGTAGGTGCCCTCGTACTCCAGGGGGTTCTGGGTGGCGGCGACCAGGAACGGCTCGGGCAGCTTGCGCGGCTCGCCGTCCACCGTGACCTGGCGCTCCTCCATCGCCTCCAGCAGCGAGGCCTGGGTCTTCGGCGGGGTGCGGTTGATCTCGTCGGCCAGCAGCAGGTTGGTGAAGACCGGGCCGGGCTGGAAGGAGAACTCGGCGGTGCGGGCGTCGTAGACCAGCGAGCCGGTCACGTCGCCCGGCATCAGGTCGGGGGTGAACTGGATCCGCTTGGTCTCCAGGCTGAGCGCGGTGGACAGGGTGCGGATCAGCAGGGTCTTGGCGACACCGGGCACGCCCTCCAGCAGCACGTGGCCGCCGCAGAGTATCGCCACCACCAGGCCGGTGACGGCGGCGTCCTGGCCGACCACGGCCTTGCCGATCTCGGCGCGCAGCGCTCCGAGGGCCTGCCGGGGGTCGGCGGCAGCGGGAGTGGGCTGGTCGGTCACGGCTGTCGTACCTGCCTTTCGAGGGCATCGAGGTCGTCGGCGAGCCGCAGCAGTGCGGCGTCGTCGGTGGGCGGCGGACCGTAGAGCAGCCCGGCCAGGTCACCGGCGGGGCGGTCGGTCAGCCGGTCGCCGAGGGCGGCGAGCAGGGTGTGGGAGTCCACCTGGCCGGCCGTCACGGACACCCCGAGCACGGGGGCCAGCCGGTGCCGGGCGGCCCGGCGCAGCGCTTCGGCGGCCCGGCCGCGGGCCTTGGCCAGCTGGTAGAGCCGGGCGCGGCCCTCGGTGGTCTCGGCGGCCCGGACCACCACCGGCAGCTGTTCGGCGACCAGCGGTCCGAGCCGGCGGGCCCGCCAGAGCGCGGCCAGCACGACGGCGACGGCGAGCTGCACCGCGGCCCAGCTCCACCCGCTCGGGATCAGCTCCGTGAAGCTCTTGTCACCGTTGGCGGCGGCGGAGGCGGCGTAGTCCGGCAGGTACCAGACCAGGTGCGGCTGCGAGCCGAGCAGACCGAGGGCGAGCGAGGCGTTGCCCTCGTGGGTCAGGTACTCGTTGGTGAGGAAGCGGCCGGAGCCGACCACGACCACCTCGGAGCCGTCCGCGCCGCGGGCGCTCACCAGGGTCGGGTGGCCGAGCCGCGGGTAGCAGGCGGCGGTGCCGGGGCCGCCGCGGTACAGCCGGCCGCCCGCCTCGGCGGTGCCGGCCACCTCGGCCTCGGCCAGCGTGCAGCCGGGGGCGGTGGCGGCCGAGGTGACGCCTTCCGGTCCGTCGCCGGTGTAGGGCTGCACGGCGGGCGCCAGGACGTCCAGGGCGGTGCTGTCGGGGGAGAGCAGCACCAGGCGGCGGTGGCCGGCGGCGCCCAGCGCGCGCAACTGGTCGGAGGTCAGCAGGTCGGGCACCGGGACCAGGACGGTGTCGTCCGGTCCGGCGGTGGCGAGGGCGCCGGGGTCCGCAGTGGTGGAGACGGTCACGCCGTGCCCGCGGAGCAGTTCGGCGACGGCCTTGGTACCGGTCCCGTCGGGCGAGCGCGGATCCAGGGCCGGGTAGCCGGCGCTGTTGTCGAGCCCGGCCAGCAGCAGGCCGGCCAGCAGCAGCAGGACGGCGGCGGCCAGGAACCAGCGGGTCCGGTGCCAGAGCTGGCGCAGCGTCGGGCTGAGGCTGGACGCGGGCGCGTCGGCGGCGGTTGCCGCGGGCGCCCCGGTGGTCGGTTCGGTGGTCGGTTCGGTGGTGGTGCTCAGGCTCACGCGGCGCCCGCCGGAGTCAGGGTGGGACGGGTCTGGCGCAGTCGGCGGTCGAGCTCGGCCAACTGCTGGTAGGCGCCCCGGTCGGCGGTGCGGCCGCCGTAGGCGATGTCGTCGAAGAGGCGGGCGGCGGTGCGCAGCTCCGCGGCGTGGGTGGGGAGCCGGCGGCCGGCCTCGGCGGCGGCCTCGTCCGCGGTGCGGCCGGGGCGCGGGTCGAGCAGGGTGCGCTCCTCCAGGTCGCGGACCAGGGCGCGCAGCTGCTCGCGGACCGCGTCCTCCCACTCGCCGGCGGCGGCGTGCCGCTCGGCCGCGGCCCGGTGCTCGGCGGCGCTGCGCGGGCCCCGGTCGGCGAAGAGCGCGGTGGCGGTGGTCGCGGACCGCCCCGGGCGGCCCAGGCGCCACCAGAGCAGGCCGCCGATCACCACGAACAGGAGCAGGAAGAGGACCAGCCCGGTGGTGCCGCTGTGGCCCGGGCCGCCGAGTCGGTCGAGCAACTGGTTGAAGTGGTCCCAGAGCCAGCTGATGGCGCGCTGCAGCAGGCTCGGGTCGTGGCGGTGGTACTCCGCCTTCTGCAGTTCGTCGCGCGCGGCGTTGCGGGCCACGTCGCGCGGCACGGTCACCGGGACGCCGTCACCGGCGGCCCGGACCAGTTCCCCCCAGGTCGTCATCGGGTCAGGCCGCCCCGTGCGGGCCGGGGTACGGCGGGTACTGGCCCGGCTGCTGGCCGGCCCAGCCGGAGCCGCCGTACTCGGGCAGGCCGGCCGCGCGGGCCAGCTCCAGGTCCAGCGCCTCGCGGCGGATCCGCTGGTCGACGTAGAGCAGCACCGAGATGCCGGACTTGATCGGCGTGGTGAGGGTGGCGCCGAGCACGCCGCCGATCGCGACGATCACCAGCGAGGCGAGCGAGGGCGGGTTGTTCGGGTCCGGCACCAGCCCGGCGAGCGGGCCGCCCGCGCCGCTGCCGCCGGAGAGCAGCCGGAACGGCAGCGCGATCACGCCGGCCAGGATGCCGGTGAGGAGCAGCCCGAGCAGGTTGATGCCGAAGATCCGCCACCAGGAGCCGCGGACCAGCCGGCGGGAGCGGCGCATCGCCTCGAAGACGCCCTGGCGCTCCAGCATCAGGGCCGGGGCGGCGAGGCTGAGCCGGACGTACATCCAGGCGCCCAGCGCGATGGCGGCCATGAACCCGAAGAAGATCAGCACGGCGGCACCCGCGCCGGCGCCGGAGTCGTCCGAGCCGAGGCCGCCCATCGCGATGCCGACCAGCACGCAGGGCACGATGACCGCGGCCATCACGCCGACGACGATCAGCGTGATCATCAGGGTCAGTCCGACCAGCTTCCAGAGCTGGCCGCGGGCCGCCTGCCAGGCGGTGCCGACCGAGACCGACTCCCCGATGGTCGCCTTGCTCACCACGATGGTGAGCAGTGCGGTGACCACCAGGCCGGCGACCGCGCTGATCAGGGCGCCGGCCAGGCCGCCGACCAGGGCGGCGATGTTGGCCGAGCCGTTCAGCTGGACCCAGTTGAGGGTGGTGACAGCGCTCTGGCTGAGCACCGCGACGATCAGCGACAGCGGCAGCACGGTGCGCCAGTGCTGGCGGGCGGTGGCGATCGAGCCGTCCAGGATCTCGCCGACGGCGAGCGGGCGCAGCGGGATCACGCCGGGCTTGGGGCTGGGCGGGCGCATGCCCCACTGCGGCTGCTGGCCCCACTGGGGCTGTCCCCACTGCGGCTGGCCGCCCTGCGGCTGCCCGCCCCGCTGGGGTTGCCCCCACTGCGGCTGCTGCTGCCCCCAGCCGGGCGGCGGGTTCCAGCCGCGCTGCGGGGGGACCGGAGCTCCTGCGCCACCGGGGACGCCGTAGGAGCCCGAGTACGGTGGGGCGGCCGGCGGCGGGGTCACCGGGGGCGTGTGCGGTGCGGGAGGAGTGTCCGACGGTCGGTCCGCTCCACCCGGCGTGCCGGCCGGGGGCCGGACGTCCTCGGGTTCGGACCCGGACGAGCTGGGGGAGACCCAGCCCGGAGTGTCGGTCATCACTGCTCCTCGGCGCGGGGCGTCGGCCCCGGATTCGGTGGTGGGGCGCATGCGTGCCGCCCCATCGTGCCATGGTGTCGGCAGGCGCCCCAGGGGCGCCGGGTTGCTGATCGACAACGGAGTCGACCGGGCCCGGAAAGCATGGAGTTTGGGTGGATATGGGCAGCATTACCGGCCGTTCGCCGGTCGGATGGGCACGGGTGTGCGGCAGGTCACAATCCGGTAATGAGAGGATGGGCGCATGAAAGGTCGCGTCCTCGTCGTAGATGACGACACCGCACTGGCCGAGATGCTCGGCATCGTGCTGCGTGGTGAGGGTTTTGAGCCGTATTTCGTGGCGGACGGGGACAAGGCGCTCGCCGCGTTCCGGGAGACGAAGCCGGATCTGGTGCTGCTCGACCTGATGCTGCCCGGACGGGACGGGATCGACGTCTGCCGGCAGATCAGGTCCGAGTCCGGTGTGCCGATCGTGATGCTGACCGCGAAGACCGACACGGTGGACATCGTGGTCGGCCTGGAGTCCGGCGCCGACGACTACGTGGTGAAGCCCTTCAAGCCGAAGGAGCTGGTGGCCCGGATCCGGGCCCGGCTGCGCCGGGCCGAGGAGCCCACCCCCGAGCAGCTGACCATCGGTGACCTGGTCATCGACGTGGCCGGCCACTCGGTCAAGCGGGACGGGCGGGGCATCCCGCTGACCCCGCTGGAGTTCGACCTGCTGGTCGCGCTGGCCCGCAAGCCCTGGCAGGTGTTCACCCGCGAGGTGCTGCTGGAGCAGGTCTGGGGCTACCGGCACGCGGCCGACACCCGACTGGTGAACGTGCACGTGCAGCGCCTGCGCTCGAAGATCGAGAAGGACCCGGAGCGTCCGGAGATCGTCGTGACCGTCCGCGGTGTCGGCTACAAGGCCGGACCCAGCTGACGTGTCGCACCAGGTCCACCCCTCCTCGGCCGACGTCGTGGCCGAGGAGGTGATCGTCCCCAGCGGCGGCCCGCGACGCGCGACGGGCGCGTCGCACGGTCCGCTGGGCCGTCGGCTGCTGCGCCCGTTCCACCGGCTGAGCGCGCTGTACCGGCGTTCCATCCAGGTCCGGGTGGTCGCCGCCACCCTGGTCCTCTCGGTGGCGCTGGTCGCCGTGCTCGGCGTCGTCGTGATGGCCCAGGTCCGCCAGGGCCTGCTGGACAGCAAGAAGCGCGCCGCGCTCAGCCAGGCCTCCGGCGGCTTCAGCACCGCCCAGAAGCAGAGCGACACGCTCCGCGACCTCGGCGCCAAGGTCGGCGGCACCGGCACCGCCGGCAGCGGCGACCCGAGCAGCAGCGAGACCAGCACCTGGCTCACCGACCAGGTGGCCAACCTGGCCAGTGGTGGCCAGGGCGTCTACCTGGTGATCGGCGTCGTGCCGGCCACCGACCAGAGCGCAGTGGCGACCAGCGTCCCGCCGCAGACCGCCCGGGCCTCCGAGGACGTGGCGCTCACCAGCATCTCCCCCGAGCTGCGCCGGGACGTGGCCGGCGACCCGAACGCGATCCACCAGCAGACCACCACGATCAACCGCACCGCGGCGAACGGCCAGGAGCTCTCCGAGCCCGGCCTGGTGATCGGCCGGCAGCTGACGGGCCCGGACAACAAGCCGTACCAGCTCTACTTCGCCTTCTCCTTCGTCCAGGAGGACCAGACCCTGGCCCTGGTCACCACCACGGTGGCCACCGCCGGCGTCTTCATCGTCGTGCTGCTGGCCTGCATCGCCTGGCTGGTGGTCCGTCAGGTGGTCACCCCGGTGCGGATGGCCGCCGGGATCGCCGAGCGGCTGGCCGACGGGCACCTGGAAGAGCGGATGAAGGTCACCGGGACCGACGACATCGCCCGGCTCGGCGAGTCCTTCAACCGGATGGCCGGCGCGCTGCAGGCGCAGATCCGCCAGCTGGAGGAGCTGTCCCGGGTGCAGCGCCGGTTCGTCTCGGACGTGTCGCACGAGCTGCGCACCCCGCTGACCACGGTGCGGATGGCCGCCGACCTGATCTACGACTCGCGCGAGGACCTGGACCCGATGGCGGCCCGCTCGGCGGAGCTGCTGCAGGGCCAGCTGGACCGGTTCGAGTCGCTGCTCGCCGACCTGCTGGAGATCAGCCGGTTCGACGCGGGCGCGGCGATCCTGGACGCGGAGCCGGTGGACCTGCGCGACATCGTGCACCGGGTGGTCGAGGCGGCCGATCCGCTGGCCCGGCTGAAGGGCAGCGCCGTGGTGCTGCGCGGGGCCGAGAACCCGGTGGTGGCCGAGGTCGACCCGCGCCGGATCGAGCGGATCCTGCGCAACCTGGTGGTCAACGCGCTGGAGCACGGCGAGGGCCGCGACGTGGTGATCCGGCTCGGCTCCGCCGAGGGTGCGGTCGCCGTCGGCGTGCGCGACTACGGCATCGGCCTGAAGCCGGGCGAGGCCTCGCGGGTGTTCCACCGGTTCTGGCGCGCCGACCCGTCCCGGGTGCGCACCACCGGCGGCACCGGGCTGGGCCTGTCGATCGCGGTCGAGGACGCCCACCTGCACGGTGGCTGGCTGCAGGCCTGGGGCGAGCCGGGCGGCGGTTCGCACTTCCGGCTCACCCTGCCGCGCACCCGCGGCGGGGAGATCGGCCGGGCCCCGTTCCGGCTGGAGCCGGAGGACTCCCGGCACAACCGCGGCCTGCGGACCCAGGGCACCCCGTACCGCCGGGCGCTGCCGGCCGGCGCGACCGCGCTGACCGCCGGTGGCGAGGCGACCGAGGTCCCGGAGACCCCGGGCGGCGCGGGTCAGGGTCTCGGCCCGGGCCTGGGCGGGGTACTGAGCATCGGCGGGGCGCTGGGCCGTCCGCAGGCCAGGGCGGCCGTGGTCGCCGACCCCTCGGACGTGCGGGCCGCGGGCACCGGGTACGGTGCCACCGGCGCGCAGGTGGTGGTCGAACCGCACCGGCTGCCGCAGCAGCCGGAGGCCGGTCCGACCGAGGCCGGAGCGGACCGGCAGGTCGGCGGGAGCACGAGCGCGGAGGGGTCACCGGGTGGGGACTACCAGTAGGGCCGACTCGAGCGGCTGGGTGGGGACGCTGACGGTCTCGCTGACCGTGCTGCTCGCGGCCGGTTGCGCCACCATGCCGGACAACGGGCAGCCCGAGACGGTCCGCCCGCCGCAGGGGCAGGGCGTCCAGGTGCGGGTGATCCCGATGCCGCCGCGCGACGGGCAGTCGCCGCGCGAGGTGCTGCAGAACTTCCTGGACGCCTCGATCGCCGACGAGGCCGACTACCGGACCGCCAAGCAGTACCTGACGCCGGACGCGATCGCGCAGTGGCGGCCGAACGACGGCGCGGTGGTGCTGGCCACCACCGCGCTGCAGGCCCCCGCCGGCGGCGACTCGGCCGACCAGGTGCAGCTGACCATCAGCTCGCACGAGGTCGGTGAGCTTGATTCCCGGCACACCTACCACGGCAAGGACGACCGGGCCCAGTACAGCGGCCAGTTCACCCTGGTCAACGTCGCCAAGGACGCGAAGGACAGCAAGGACGCCAAGGACCGGGCGCAGTGGCGGATCGCCGCGCTGCCCTCGACGCTGGTGCTGGACAAGACCAGCTTCCAGAACGCGTACCAGCTGGTCGAGCGGTACTTCTTCACCCGCAACGACCCGGTCGGCGGCGGCGCGCAGCCGGTCCTGGTACCGGACCCGGTGTACCTGCGCCGCCGGATCGACCCGGCCGGCGCCGCGGCCCAGGCGGTCGCCCAGGGTGCCTCGGGGTGGCTGGCGCCGGTGGTCCGGTCGGGCTTCGACGGCGGCGTGAGCGTGACCGCGGTCAGCTCCGACGACCCGCGCACCGTGCGGGTCCAGGTCGACGGCGTGGACTGCGTGACCAGCGAGCGCCAGTGCCGCCAGATGGCGGCCCAGCTGTACTACACCCTGCTCAGCCAGGGCGGCCCCGGTTCGGTCGACCGGGTCCAGGTGGTGGCCAAGAAGGGCAGCGCCGAGGTCACCACGACCCAGGCCAAGGCCGCGGCCTACGCGCCCGGCACGCTGGCCGGCTCCGGCCAGGCGTACGCCCGCGACGCGAAGACCGGGCAGCTGGAGACGCTCAGCCAGGGCAGCTCCGGCGCGGTGCCCGGGGTCCTGGGGTCGACCAGCCCCGGTGCGTCGGTCGAGCCCAGCGGTGACCAGGCGCCGGCCGCCTTCGCGGTGCGCCGCGACCGTCCCGCCGCCGCGGTGGTGAGCCAGGACGGCCGGGCGCTCTACCAGGTGGCGCTGGACGACAGTGCCAAGCAGCTGGGCCAGCCGGTCGCCACCAGCCGGGTGGCACAGGGCCTCGCCACGCCCAGCTGGGACGGCTTCGGCGGGCTCTGGGTGGTGGACCGCGACCCGGCCCAGCCGCAGGTGCTGCTGATCAAGGACGGCGCCCGGACCTCGGTGCCGGTGGCCGACCTGCCCGCCGGTCAGGCCGTGGACGGCCTGCGGGTGTCCTCGGACGGCACCCGGGTGGCGCTGCTGCTCAAGGACGCGGCCGGCAACCACGGCCTCTGGCTCGGGCTGGTCCGCCGGGACGACCCGCAGCAGGCGTCGAACGTGCAGATCAGCGGGCTGCGGCCGATCGCGGCGCTGCTCACCGACGTCACCTCGGTCTCCTGGGCGGATCCGGACACGCTGCTGGTGCTGGGCAAGGAGCGCGACAGCGTGCCGCAGCTGCGCTACGTCTCCACCGACGGCTACTCCGGCCTGGACACCGCCCTGCAGGCGGTGGACGGGACGACGGTGGTGGCCGCCTCCGAGTCGCGGCTCGACCCGGTGCTGGCCGACGCCAAGGGCGGCGACCACCTGGTCTACTCGCTGAGCGGGACCATGCAGCCGCAGTGGAAGGCGTTCGCCAAGGACGCCACGCAGCCGACCTACCCCGGCTGACGGCGGCTCAGCGCCGCGCGGCGGCCACCGTGGCCGCCGCCAGCGGCGGTGCGCCCGCCTCCCGCAGGGCCCGGGCGGCCTCGGCCAGGGTGGCGCCGGTGGTCACCACGTCGTCCACCAGGACCAGCTGACGGCCGGTCAGCGGGTGGTGGAAGCGGACGGGCACGGTGAGCGCGCGGTGCAGGTTGGCCCGGCGGGCGGCGGCGCCCAGGCCGGCCTGATCGGCCACCGTGCGGGCCGGGCGCAGCACGGGGGCGACCTGGCAGCGCAGCCCGTGCCCGCGCAGGCGGCGGGCGGCGGCGCGGGCGAGGCGCCGGGTGGCGTCGTGGCCGCGGGCGCGCACCGCGCGACGGGCCGAGGGCATCGGGACCAGGAGCACCGGTCGACCGGCGGGAGCGGGCGGCGCGGACAGCGCGGCGAGCACGGTGCGGGCCAGCAGCTCGCCGAGCGGGGCGGCCAGCGCGAGGGCGCCGCGTTCCTTGTGGGCGAGCAGGAGTTGGCGCAGCGGGTCCTGGTAGGCGGCGCAGCTGTGCACCGGTGGCAGGCCGGGCGGGGCGGGCTGCGGGTCGAGCCGCCCGGGGGTCGAACGGTCCAGCCGGGCCCGGCAGTCGGGGCAGAGCGGACCGCCGGGCCCGGCACAGCCGGCGCAGGGGGCGGGGAGCAGCAGGTCGAGCAGCGGAGCGAGCACCGGACGCCTCCCGAGCGCGGTGTTGGCGGGTCGGGCAGGGCTCAGGGTGGGCCGTCTGGGCGGAGTTGTCCAGATATTTACCGTCACTTCACTCATATGAGGGTAGACAGGGGGGAACAGCTGTCCGGCCAAGACCCGCGACCCCTAGGGTCCCGCTGGAGAGGCGAAATGAACACCCGGGGTGTCTGATGAGGCTCCGGGGGGTTTCGCGCCTCCCGGTTGGGGAGGAGAGTGGGTGAGGGCCCAGCCCGCCCGGTCCGTGGACCAGGCGGCGGGCCGGCGGCAGTTTGGCTGGTCAGGCTGGGTCTCATGCCCGGTCCGGTAGTCCGGGCCGGCGCCAGTACGAGGGATCGGAGTTCTGCGTGGACATCGTCGTCAAGGGCCGCAAGACCGAGGTGCCCCAGAGGTTCCGCGAGCACGTGGCCGAGAAGCTGGAGAAGGTCCAGAAGTTCGACGGCAAGGTGATCAGCCTCGACGTCGAGGTGTCCAAGGAACACAACCCGCGTCAGGCCGACCGGTCCGACCGGGTGGAGATCACCGTCCGCACCCGTGGCCCGGTGATCCGGGCCGAGGCCGCCGCCGCCGATCCCTACGCGGCGCTCGACCTGGCCTCGGCGAAGCTCGACGCGCAGCTGCGCAAGTCCGCCGACCGGCGCCGGGTGCACCACGGAGTGCGCACCACGCCGCTGAGCGTGGCCCAGGCGACCGCGCGGATCGCGGCGCTGCCGGGCACGGCGACCGCCGAGGAGCTCGACGCGCAGGCCGTGCCGAAGACGAAGATGGGCTCGCTGGAGGTGGAGGGCGAGGGGCCGCTGGTGGTCCGGGAGAAGACCCACCTGGCGCACCCGATGACGCTGGCCCAGGCGCTGGAGTCGATGGAGCTGGTCGGCCACGACTTCTACCTGTTCGTGGAGAAGGACAGCGGGCTGCCCAGCGTGGTGTACCGCCGCCGCGGCTACGACTACGGCGTCATCCACGTGCAGGCCAACGGCCTGGAGCCGGACGACGAGCTGAGCGGTGGCGGCGGCTCGATCAACTCGGCGGCCGACCGCTGATCGCAGGAGTACCCGAGCCCGGCGGCCGACAGCGGCCGCCGGGCCGTTCGCCGTCGTGGGCGCGCGCACGGCCGTCGGCCCACCCGTTGGGGGGACGTGACGATCACGGGTTGAACCCGGCCCCAATTACCGTGGAATGATGAGGCCCACAGCATTCGGCGGCGGGGAGGGGCGGATGGCGCAGCGGTTCGACGGCGAGGCTCCGGAGCCGGAGTACGCGCCACGCGGCGGCGAGCCCATCCGCGTCCTGGTGGTGGACGACCACGCGCTCTTCCGGCGGGGCCTGGAGATCGTGCTGGCCGAGGAGCCGGACATCAAGGTGGTCGGCGAGGCCGGGGACGGCGCGGAGGCGGTGTCCAAGGCGGCCGACCTGCTGCCCGACATCATCCTGATGGACGTGCGGATGCCGCGGCGCAGCGGGATCGAGGCGTGCACCTCGATCAAGGAAGTGGCGCCCAGCACCAAGATCATCATGCTGACGATAAGCGACGAGGAGGCCGACCTCTACGAGGCGATCAAGGCGGGGGCCACCGGCTACCTGCTCAAGGAGATCTCCACGGACGAGGTGGCCACCGCGATCCGCGCGGTGGCGGACGGGCAGTCGCAGATCAGCCCCTCGATGGCGGCCAAGCTGCTGACCGAGTTCAAGTCGATGATCCAGCGCCGGTCCGACGACCGGGAGTTGGTGCCCGCGCCGCGGCTCACCGACCGCGAGCTGGAGGTGCTCAAGCTGGTGGCCACCGGGATGAACAACCGGGAGATCGCCAAGGAGCTCTTCATCAGCGAGAACACGGTGAAGAACCACGTCCGCAACATCCTGGAGAAGCTGCAGCTGCACTCCCGGATGGAGGCCGTGGTGTACGCGATGCGGGAGAAGATCCTCGAAATAGGGTGACCGGCGCTCAGCCGAGCAGCCGCTCCAGCGGGGCGCGCAGCGCCTCGTCGGAGAGCGCCTCGACCCGGACCGCCGAACAGCCCACCCACTGGGCCGCCTCGCGCAGCGCGTCGGCGAGGGCGGGCAGCCGGGCGGGGGAGTCGAGCGAGACCTGACGGGCCACCAGGACGCCCTTCTCGCGGGCCGGGTCGACCCGGCCGACCAGCTTGCCGCCGGTCAGCAGCGGCATGGCGAAGTAGCCGTGGACGCGCTTCTCCCTGGGGGTGTAGGCCTCCAGCCGGTGGCTCATGCCGAAGATCCGCTCGGTCCGGGCGCGGTCCCAGACCAGCGAGTCGAACGGTGAGAGCAGGGTGGTGCGGTGCCGGCCGCGCCCGGCGGCGGAACCGTCGACCGCCCCCTCGGCGGCGAGGGCGGCGGGATCGGCCCAGGCCGGGGCAGGGGTCCCGGCGGCGCCCCAGCCGGCCACCGCGACCGGGACCAGGCCGCTGTCGGCCAGGACCCGGTCGAGCTGGGCGGTCCTGAGCCGGTGGTAGTCCTGCAGGTCGCTCCGGGTGGCCACGCCGAGCGCCCGGCCGGCCTGGCCGACCAGTCGGCTCAGGCACTCCCCGTCGGTGAGCTCGCGCTGGTACAGCTCGGCGGGGACCGCCTGCTCGGCCAGCGCGTAGACCCGCTTCCAGCCGCGGCGCTCGGTGCAGACCACGTCGCCGAAGGCCAGCGCCCGCTCGACCGCGATCTTGCTGTCCGACCAGTCCCACCACTCGGCGGTCCGCTTGGCGCCGCCGAGCTCGCTGCTGGTCAGCGGGCCCTCGGCGCGCAGCCGGTCCAGCACCGCCCGGTAGGCCCGGGGCTCGACCCGGTGGTTCCACAGGTTGCCGCGGTCCCGGAAGGCCCGGCGGCGGAAGGCGAACAGCGGCCACTCCTCGATCGGCAGCACGCAGGCGGCGTGCGACCAGTACTCGAAGGAGGCGGCCGCGCCCCAGAGCGCGTGCTCCACGGCCGGGCGGCCGACCGCGCCGAGCCGGGCGTACGGGACCAGCTCGTGCGAACGGGCCAGCACCGAGATGGTGTCGAGCTGCACCGCGCCCAGCCGCCGCAGCACTCCGCGCACCCCGGCCCGGCGGTCCGGTGCCCCCAGCAGTCCCTGCGCCCGCAGCGCGATGCGGCGGGCCTGGTCGGCGGAGAGGGTCAGCTCGGGCGGTGGCAGCGCGGTCATGCGGGGCAGGCTAGCGGGCCCGTCCGACAGCCGGGCCCGTCCGACAGCCGGGCCCGGCAGACGGTCGGGGCCGTCCGGCGGTCGGGGCCGGCCGGACCGCGGGGTCCGGTCCGGCGCGCCGGGCTCAGTCGACGGCGTCGGTGGCGAGGCGGGCGTGCAGGTGCAGGTCCTGCCGGGCGCCGTGGCTGTCCGGCATCGCCCCGCGCAGCACGCCCTCCAGCAGGTAGCCGCCCTTGCGGGCGATCGCGCAGGACGCCCCGTGTCCCACGGCGTGCGCCAACTCGATCCGGTGCAGGCCCAGTTCGCCGAAGGCCCAGTGGGAGGCGAGGAGCAGGGCGGCGGTGGCCGTGCCGCGGCCGCGCGCCTCGGGCATGATCCAGTAACCGACCCGGGCGGTGCCCGTCGCCGGTTCCACGTCGCGCAGGCCCAGGTGGCCGAGCAGCCGGTCGTCGTCCGGGTGCCGCACCGCCCAGAAGACCCCGCTGCCCTGGGCCGTCCTGGCCAGCAGGCGGTCGACCCAGTCGTGCACGGCCGGTTCGCCCGGGTCGTCGAGCGGGGCGTTGGGGTTCCACCGGGCCTGTTCGGGGTCGCTCAGACCCCTGCGCAGGTCCGCCACGTCGCGCCGGTCGAGTGCGGCGGTCCAGGGGCGCAGCAGCAGGCCGTGCCCCGACAGCTCCGCGGGCTCCAGTGCCCCGGTCATGCCGACGGGACCTCGGTGGCCAGCAGCGAGCCCATCCACACGTCGCGCCACTGGCCGCGCTGGGGGGCGAACGAGCGCAGGGTGCCCTCCATGGTGAAGCCGGCCCGGCGGGCCACGGCGCGCGAGGGCTCGTTGCCGACGTAGGCGGTCCACTCGATCCGGCGCAGGCCGCGCTCGGCCACGCCCCAGCGGCAGACCGCCAGCAGCGCCTCGACGGTGAAGCCGCGGCCGCGCGCCGCCGGCGCGGCCCAGTAGCCCACCTCGGCGCTGCCCGGGCCGCGGTCGGCCAGGCTCTGGGTGCCGACCAGCGCGCCGGTGGCCTTCTCGAACACGCACCACGAGGGGTAGCGGCCGGTGCGCCAGCCGTCGGCGGCCAGCTTGTGCACGAAGAACTCCGCGTCCTCCGGCCGGTAGGGGGAGGGGACCACGGTCCAGCGCTGGATCTCGGGATCCTGGCAGATCTCGAAGATCGGGCCGACGTCCTCGGGCGCGGGGGCGCGCAGCAGCAGCCGTTCGGTCTCCAGGACCGCGGGCGCCAAGATCGAATCGCTCATGACTGGAGTATCCGGGTCGTCCGGCGGCGGCGAAAGTGACTTTCCCGTGCCCGGTTTGCACCCGTTCCGACACCTATCGCGGGATCCGCCCCCACGGGTGACACAGGAATGGCGTGCTGACGCACCTCCCGGCGCGTTGGACTCCTCGCATACGATGGCCCGTGCGGTGGGGTGGACCCCGCCGTGCAGTCGTCCAGAGCCGATCCAGGCAAGGAGCCCGCTCAAGTGTCCGTCTTCGACAAGATCCTGCGCGCCGGCGAAGGGAAGATTCTTCGCAAGCTGCAGCGGATTGCTGCCCAGGTCAACTCCATCGAAGAGGACTTCGTCAACCTCACCGACGACGAGCTGCGGGCGCTGACCGACGAGTACAAGCAGCGCCTGGCGGACGGCGAGTCGCTGGACGACATCCTCCCCGAGGCGTTCGCCACGGTCCGCGAGGGCGCCAAGCGCGTCCTCGGTCAGCGCCACTACGACGTCCAGCTGATGGGTGGCGCCGCGCTGCACATGGGGTACGTCGCCGAGATGCGCACCGGCGAGGGCAAGACCCTGGTCGGCACCCTGCCCGCCTACCTCAACGCCCTGACCGGCAAGGGCGTGCACCTGATCACCACCAACGACTACCTCGCCGAGCGCGACTCGGAGTGGATGGGCCGGGTGCACCGCTTCCTCGGCCTCGAGGTCGGCGTGATCCTCGCCAACATGTCGCCGGCCGAGCGCCAGCGCCAGTACGCGATGGACATCACCTACGGCACCAACAACGAGTTCGGCTTCGACTACCTGCGCGACAACATGGCCTGGTCGCAGGACGAGCTGGTGCAGCGCGGCCACAACTTCGCGATCGTCGACGAGGTCGACTCGATCCTGATCGACGAGGCCCGCACCCCGCTGATCATCTCCGGCCCGGCCGACCAGGCGACCAAGTGGTACGCCGACTTCGCCAAGCTGGTGCTGCGCCTCAAGCGCGACCGCGACTACGAGGTGGACGAGAAGAAGCGCACCGTCGGCGTGCTGGAGGAGGGTGTCTCCCGGGTCGAGGACTACCTGGGCATCGACAACCTCTACGAGTCGGTCAACACCCCGCTGGTCGGGTTCCTGAACAACGCCATCAAGGCGAAGGAGCTCTACAAGGCGGACAAGGACTACGTCGTGATGAACGGCGAGGTCATGATCGTCGACGAGCACACCGGCCGCATCCTGGCCGGCCGCCGCTACAACGAGGGCATGCACCAGGCGATCGAGGCCAAGGAGGGGGTGGAGATCCAGAACGAGAACCAGACCCTGGCCACCATCACCCTGCAGAACTTCTTCCGCCTGTACGAGAAGCTCTCCGGCATGACCGGTACCGCCACCACCGAGGCGGCCGAGTTCCACCAGATCTACAAGCTCGGCGTGGTGCCGATCCCGACCAACAAGTCGCCGCAGCGCATCGACCAGCCCGACCTGATCTACAAGTCGGAGCCGGCCAAGTTCGCCGCCGTGGTCGAGGACATCGCCGAGAAGCACGAGAAGGGCCAGCCGGTGCTGGTCGGCACCGTGTCGGTGGAGAAGTCGGAGTACCTCTCCCAGGAGCTGCGCAAGCGCGGCATCCCGCACGAGGTGCTGAACGCCAAGCACCACGAGCGCGAGGCCCAGGTCGTCGCCCAGGCCGGCCGCCGGGGCGCCGTCACGGTCGCCACCAACATGGCCGGCCGCGGCACCGACATCATGCTCGGCGGCAACCCCGAGCACCTGGCCACCGCGGAGCTGGCCCAGCGCGGGCTGAACCCGGTGGACACCCCCGAGGACTACCAGGCCGCGTTCCCGGCGGCGCTGGACAAGGCCAAGGAGATGGTCAAGTCCGAGCAGACGGAGGTGCAGGAGCTCGGCGGCCTGTACGTGCTCGGCACCGAGCGGCACGAGTCGCGCCGGATCGACAACCAGCTGCGCGGTCGTTCGGGCCGTCAGGGCGACCCGGGCGAGTCCCGGTTCTACCTCTCGCTCGGCGACGACCTGATGCGCCTGTTCAAGGCCGGCATGGTCGAGCGCGTGCTCTCCATGGCCAACGTGCCCGAGGACGTGCCGATCGAGTCCAAGATGGTCACCCGCGCCATCGCCTCCGCGCAGACCCAGGTCGAGCAGCAGAACTTCGAGATCCGCAAGAACGTCCTGAAGTACGACGAGGTGCTCAACCGCCAGCGCGAGGTCATCTACGGCGAGCGCCGTCGGGTGCTGGAGGGCGAGGACCTGCAGGAGCAGATCGGCCACTTCATGGACGACACGGTGGAGGCCTACGTGCAGGCCGCCACCGGCGAGGGCTTCGAGGACGACTGGGACCTGGACAAGCTCTGGACCGCCCTCAAGCAGCTCTACCCGGTCACCCTGGAGCTGGACGCGCTGGAGGAGGAGGCCGGCGGTGCCTCCGGCCTGACCTCGGACTTCCTGACCAAGGTGCTCCAGGAGGACATCCAGGCCCAGTACGGCGCCCGCGAGGACCAGCTCGGCGAGCAGGTCATGCGCGAGCTGGAGCGCCGCGTGGTGCTCTCGGTGCTGGACCGCCGCTGGCGCGAGCACCTGTACGAGATGGACTACCTGCAGGAGGGCATCGGCCTGCGGGCGATGGCCCAGCGCGACCCGCTGGTCGAGTACCAGCGCGAGGGCTTCGACATGTTCTCCGCGATGATGGAGGGCATCAAGGAGGAGTCCGTCGGCTACCTCTTCAACCTGGAGGTCCAGGTCGAGCAGCAGGTCGAGGAGGTCCCGCTGCCGGCCGACGCCGAGGCCGCCGAGGTCGTCCAGGACGCCCGTCCGGAGATCAAGGCCAAGGGCCTGGAGGCTCCGGCCCGCCAGCGCCTGCACTACACCGCCCCGTCGGTGGACGGCGACGAGACCGTCATCGAGGGCGACTTCGAGGAGGACGCGGCGGTCAGCGAGGGTGACGGGCTGACCCGCGCCGAGCGCCGCCGGGCCGCCAAGGGCCGCCGCCGCAAGTAGTCGAGCCGTCGTCGGGGCGCCGTCCGGATCCGTCCGGGCGGCGCCCCGCCGCGTCACCAGGTCCCCACGGTGGCGCACTGCCACTGGTCGGTGCGGCGGTGGCGCTCCAGCCGGAACGCGACCACGTGGTGGCGCGGGCCGGCCTCGACCCGCACGCAGACCTCCAGGGCGCCGGGCCCCGGGGCGGACTCGTGCACCGGGCCCAGTCGGGGCAGCGCGCCGCCGGGGCGGCGCAGCGGGTTGCCGCGGGACAGCCGGGCGAGTTCGCGGTAGCCGTCGTGGGTGGTGTGCCGGACCAGCTGGCCGAGCGGGCGGACCCCGGCGAGCACCTCGACCAGGCGCTGGGCGAACCGCTGGGCCAGCTCGCCCTGGGCCCGCGCGGTGGTCGCGCAGGCGGCGCGCGGGTGGCGGGGCGCGCGGGGCTCGTGCGGTGGCGGGTGCGGCGTCGAGTGCGGTGCGTCCGGGTGCGGCGCGTCGTGCGGGTGCGGGTGCGGTGCGTCGTGCGGCGGGTGCGGCGCGGTGTCCGCGTGCGGTGCGGCGTTCGACTGCGGTCGGGCCGGGCGCCGGGGCGTCGGCGTCAGCCTGCTGATCTGCGGCGCGGTGGTGCGGCGCAGCGCGGTCTCCATCATCGGCGGTACCCCCGGGGCTCGGTCGGTCACGGACGGGTGCGGTGCCAGTGCTATCGGCCGCTGCCGCGCCGCCTCAAGGCGGCCGCGCACCCCCGTGCGGGTGTCGCCCGGACGGCGGCTTGACACCGCTGCGGCCCTGGCGGGAGGGCCGGCGCACCCGGGTCCCCGACCGCCGCCGGGCCCGGCGGCGATGCGCTCGAAGGGGTACACGCCGCCCGCCCCGCGGTGATCGTCGGGGCCGTATTCTGTGGTGGTCCCGAGGACTACCGGAAGCGAGCGTGCCCCGATGCGTGTCTACGTGCCCACCACCCTGGCCGCGCTGGCCCAGGCGCACCCGGACGGCGCGCTGGACCAGTCCGCCGCCTACGCGGTGACCCCGGCGCTGCGCGAGTGGTACGTCAGCGACGACCTGGAGGAGCTGGAGTACGCCG
The DNA here is from genome assembly GCF_042741245.1 of Kitasatospora sp. NPDC058965. NCBI lineage: Bacteria > Bacillati > Actinomycetota > Actinomycetes > Kitasatosporales > Streptomycetaceae > Kitasatospora > Kitasatospora sp. NPDC058965. The sequence continues at coordinate 23,723 of NZ_JBHYKG010000029.1, read as the reverse complement.
CCCTGGTGCGCGCCGCCCAGTCCTCGCTGCGCCTGCTGGCCGCCGACGCCGGGGCGCCGCGCCGCCGGGTGGTGGTGGCGCTGGACGTGCCGGACCAGGCGGTGCGCCCGTTCCCCGGGGACGAGTACCAGGACCAGGCCTCGCTCGGCCGGGTCACCCTGGCCGCCCCGGTCCGGTTGGCCAAGGCCGCCGCCGTGCACGCGGACGCGGACGAGGAGGAGGTGGTCACCGACGTGACCGCCGCCGCGGCCGCGATCGGCGCCGCGGACGCCGGCGACACCGACGCCCAGTTCGACGTGGACGGCGCCGAGGACCACGAGCTGCTCTGGTACGCGACCCAGGAGATCCCCGGCCTCATCGGTTGATCGCCTGGTTGTGAGCCGCCCGATACCCGTTTGTCGGCACGGCCGCCTACCCTTCCGGGGTGCGAACTCACATCGTCTGGGACTGGAACGGCACCCTGCTGAACGACATGGCGGCGGTGGTGGGCGCCAGCAACGCCGCCTTCGCCACGGTCGGCGGCGCCCCGCTGACCCTGGAGCAGTACCGGGCCAGCTACGAGATCCCGATCCCGCGCTTCTACCAGCGGGTGCTGGGCTTCCAGCCGAGCGGCGCCCAGTGGGAGGCGCTGGACGCGGCCTTCCAGGAGCGGTACACCGAGCTGGCCGTCGGCTGCGGGTTGACCGACGGGGCACGGGACCTGCTGGCCGGCTGGGCGGCCGGCGGCGGCACCCAGTCGCTGCTCTCCATGTACCAGCACGAGCGGCTGGTCCCGGTGGTGGAGCGGTTCGGCATCCAGCGCCACTTCCTGCGGGTGGACGGTCGCACCGGCCCCTCGCACGGGCAGAAGGCCGCCTCGCTGGTGCGCCACCTGGCCGCGCTGGCCCCCGGGGTGGACCCGGCCCGCACCGTGCTGATCGGCGACGCGGCGGACGACGCACTCGCGGCGCGCGAGGCGGGCGCGCACGCCGTGCTGTACACCGGGGGTTCGCACATTCGCGCCAACCTGGAGCCGGTCGGCGTCCCGGTGGTCGACACCCTGGCCGAGGCGGTCGAGCTCGCCCGCACGCTCGTGCGCTGACCTGCTGGTTCGCCGCTCGCGGGCGATGGACCTGGACATCCTGTCCAGGAAGGGCGGATCTTCCTTCGGGAATGCTCCGCACTGTCCCCTGACACCTTGGTTCCCGCCGGTTAGGCTGGCTGGCGTCGTCGGGACGGCCCCCTCAGGCCGAAAGGTCTGTCGTACCCAGGCGAGGTGTTCTTTAAGCGTGCCTTGAGCGCCCCTTGCCAACCTGGTGCGGGAGGATTGTGGTCGGCCCGGCGGTGTGAAACCCAGACACCACCGAGTCACGCAACGGCGCGCGACAGGAGCCAATCAGCCATGCAGACCAAGCTGGACGCGGCGAAGGCCGAACTGCTCGTGAAGGCGGCCGCGGCCGCCGAGCACAGCCAGGTGGGGGGAGCGGCGCCCGGAGAGGGTCTGAGCAATGGTGCTCTGACCGCCTACCTGAACCACTACTACCTCCACACCGCCCCCGAGGACCTGGTCGACCGCGACCCGGTGGACGTGTACGGGGCGGCGGCCTCCCACTACCGGCTGGGCCTCAAGCGCCCGCAGGGCACCGCCGAGGTCCGGGTCTCCACCCCGACGGTCGACGAGAACGGCTGGTCCAGCGGCCACACCGTGGTCGAGGTGGTCACCGACGACATGCCGTTCCTGGTCGACTCGGTCACCAACGAGCTGTCCCGCCAGAACCGCGCGATCCACCTGGTGATCCACCCGCAGCTGGTGGTCCGCCGCGACATCACCGGCAAGCTGCTGGAGATCCTCGACATCGACGCCTGCTCGCGCAGCCAGGCCGGCGGCGTCGAGTGGCCCGCGGACGCCACGGTCGAGTCGTGGATGCACGTCGAGATCGACCGCGAGAGCGACCGCGAGGACCTGCGCCAGATCGAGTCCGACCTGCGCCGGGTGCTGGGCGACGTGCGCGAGGTGGTCGAGGACTGGGCGAAGATGCGCACCTCCGCGCTCCGCCTGGCCGACGAGCTCGCCGAGCAGCCCCCGGCCCACCTGCCCGAGCAGGAGGTCGGCGAGGCCTGGGAGCTGATGCGCTGGCTGGCCGACGACCACTTCACCTTCCTGGGTTACCGCGAGTACGACCTGGTCGAGCACGAGGGCGAGGAGGTGCTGCGGGCGATCCCCGGCACCGGCCTGGGCATCCTGCGCTCCGACCCGCTCAGCCACGACACCGACCACCACCCGGTCAGCGAGTCCTTCGGGCGCCTGTCCGCCCCGGTGCGCGCCAAGGCGCACGAGAAGAAGCTGCTGGTGCTGACCAAGGCCAACTCGCGGGCCACCGTGCACCGCCCGGCCTACCTGGACTACGTCGGCGTCAAGAAGTTCGACGCGGCCGGCAACGTGATCGGCGAGCGCCGCTTCCTCGGCCTGTTCTCCTCCGCCGCCTACACCGAGTCGGTCACCCGGATCCCGGTGGTGCGCCGCAAGGTCCAGGAGGTCGTCGCCGACTCCGGCTTCTCCGCCGAGAGCCACGACGGCCGCGACCTGCTCCAGATCCTGGAGACCTTCCCGCGCGACGAGATCTTCCAGACCCCGGCCGACGAGCTGCAGCAGATCGCCACCAGCGTGCTCTACCTGCAGGAGCGCCGCCGGCTGCGGCTGTTCCTGCGCCAGGACGAGTACGGGCGCTACTTCTCGGCGCTGGTCTACCTGCCGCGCGACCGCTACACCACCCGCATCCGGCTGCGCCTGATGGACATCCTGATGCAGGAGCTGAACGGCGCCGCCATCGACTACACGGTGTACGCCACCGAGTCGGTGCTGACCCGCCTGCACTTCGTGGTCCGGGTCGCCCCGGGCAACGAGCTCACCGACCTGACCGACGCCGAGGCGGAGCGGATCGAGGCCAAGCTGGCCGAGGCCGCCCGGTTCTGGATGGACGGCTTCAACGACCAGCTGCACGTCGAGCTGGGCGAGGAGCGGGCCGCCGAGCTGGCGCACAAGTACGCCAACGCCTTCCCCGACGGCTACCGCGCCGACTTCACCGCCCGCACCGCGGTGGCCGACCTCAAGCAGATCGAGTCGCTGCACGGCGAGGGCGACTTCCGCCTCAACCTGTACCAGCCGGTCGGCGCCGGGGACGACGAGCGCCGGTTCAAGATCTACCGGGTCGGCGGCCCGATCTCGCTGACCGAGGTGCTCCCGGTGCTCCAGCGGCTGGGCGTCGAGGTGCTCGACGAGCACCCGTACGCGCTCCGCCGCTCGGACCACACCACCGCCTGGGTCTACGACTTCGGCCTGCGGCTGCGCGAGGCCACCGAGCTGACCGACGAGGCCCGCGAGCGGTTCCAGGAGGCGTTCGCCGCCACCTGGACCGGCCGCGCCGAGAACGACGGCTTCAACGGCCTGATCCTGACCGCCGGGCTGACCTGGCGCCAGGCCGTGGTGCTGCGCGCCTACGCCAAGTACCTGCGCCAGGCCGGCTCGACCTTCTCGCAGGACTACATGGAGGACGCGCTCCGCAACAACGCGCACACCACCCGCCTGCTGGTCAACCTCTTCGAGGCGCGGCTGAGCCCCAGCCACCAGCTGGGTTCGGGCGAGCTGGGCGAGGCCATCCTGGAGGAGCTGTCCGGCGCGCTGGACGAGGTCGTCTCGCTGGACGAGGACCGGATCCTGCGCTCCTTCCTGCACCTGATCACGGCCACCCTGCGGACCAACTTCTTCCAGCGCAGCGAGTCCGGCGACTGGCACCCGTACGTGTCGATGAAGTTCGACCCGCACGCCATCCCGGACCTGCCGGCCCCGCGCCCGGCCTTCGAGATCTGGGTCTACTCGCCCCAGGTCGAGGGCGTGCACCTGCGCTTCGGCAAGGTCGCCCGCGGCGGTCTGCGCTGGTCCGACCGGCGCGAGGACTTCCGCACCGAGATCCTGGGCCTGGTCAAGGCGCAGATGGTCAAGAACACCGTGATCGTGCCGGTCGGCGCCAAGGGCGGCTTCGTCGCCAAGCAGCTGCCGGACCCGTCGGTGGACCGCGACGCCTGGCTGGCCGAGGGCATCGCCTCGTACAAGACCTTCATCTCGGCGCTGCTGGACATCACCGACAACCTGAAGGGCGGTCAGGTCGTCCACCCGGTGGACGTGGTCCGCCACGACGAGGACGACACCTACCTGGTGGTCGCCGCCGACAAGGGCACCGCGACCTTCTCCGACATCGCCAACGGCGTGGCCGAGTCCTACGGCTTCTGGCTGGGCGACGCGTTCGCCTCCGGCGGTTCGGCCGGCTACGACCACAAGGGCATGGGCATCACCGCCCGCGGCGCCTGGGAGTCGGTCAAGCGCAACTTCCGCGAGCTGGGCGTGGACACCCAGACCGAGGACTTCACCGTGGTCGGCATCGGCGACATGTCCGGTGACGTGTTCGGCAACGGCATGCTGCTCAGCGAGCACATCCGGCTGGTGGCCGCCTTCGACCACCGCCACATCTTCCTGGACCCGAACCCGGACGCGGCGGTCTCCTTCGCCGAGCGGCGCCGGCTCTTCGACCTGCCGCGCAGCTCCTGGGACGACTACGACAAGTCGCTGATCTCGGCCGGCGGCGGCGTCTTCCCGCGCTCCGCCAAGTCGATCCAGCTGTCCGCCCAGGTCCGCGAGGCGCTCGGCATCGAGGCCGCCAAGCTGACCCCGGCCGAGCTGATGAAGGCCGTGCTGCAGGCGCCGGTCGAGCTGTTCTGGAACGGCGGCATCGGCACCTACATCAAGGCCGAGCGCGAGACCAACGCGGACGTGGGCGACAAGGCCAACGACGCGATCCGGGTCAACGGCGGCCAGGTCCGGGCCCGGGTGATCGGCGAGGGCGGCAACCTCGGCTGCACCCAGCTGGGCCGGATCGAGTACGCCCAGACCGGCGGCCCCGCGGGCACCGGCGGCTGGATCAACACCGACGCGATCGACAACTCGGCCGGCGTGGACACCTCGGACCACGAGGTGAACATCAAGATCCTGCTCAACCAGGTGGTCGCCGAGGGCGACATGACGGTCAAGCAGCGCAACGCCCTGCTGGCCGAGATGACCGACGAGGTCGGCACCCTGGTGCTGCGCAACAACTACGCGCAGAACGTGGTGCTGGCCAACGCGGTGGCCCAGGCGCACAGCATGGTCAACGTGCACGCCCGGATGATCGGCCGGCTGGAGGCGGACGGCCTGCTCGACCGCCAGCTGGAGTTCCTGCCCGGCGACAAGCAGCTGAAGGAGCGCCAGCAGACGGGCTACGGCCTGACCCAGCCCGAGCTGTCGGTGCTGCTGGCCTACACCAAGATCACCCTGGCCGACGAGCTGCTGGCCACCGAGCTGCCGGACGACCCGTACTTCCGCAGCGTCCTGCACCTGTACTTCCCGACCGCGCTGCGCGAGCGGTTCGCCGAGGCGGTGGACAACCACCCGCTGCGCCGGGAGATCATCACCACCCTGATCGTCAACGACACGATCAACCGCGGCGGCTGCACCTTCGCCTTCCGGCTGCGCGAGGAGACCGGGGCCGGCTACGAGGAGATCGCCCGCACCCACACCGCGGCCCGCGCGGTCTTCGGCCTGGAGAACATCTGGGACGAGGTCGAGGGCCTGGACAACCGGGTGACGGCCGAGGTGCAGACCCGGATGCGGCTGCACGCGCGCCGACTGGTCGAGCGGGCCACCCGGTGGATGCTCAACAACCGCCGCCAGCCGCTGGACATCGCCGGCACCATCGCGTTCTTCCAGGAGCGGGTGGACCAGGTCTGGAGCAGCCTGCCCAAGCCGCTGCGCGGCGAGGACCTGGCCTGGTTCCAGCACGTCTACGGCGAGCTGGTCGAGGCGGGCGTGCCGGAGACGCTGGCGACCCGGGTGGCGGGCCTGTCCTCCGCCTTCCCGACGCTGGACATCACCGGCGTGGCGGACCGCTCCGGCACCGAGGTGACCGAGGTCGCCGAGCTCTACTACGACCTCGCCGACCGGCTGGGCATCACCCACCTGCTGGACCGGATCATCGAGCTCCCGCGCACCGACCGCTGGTCCTCGATGGCCCGCGCCTCGATCCGCGAGGACCTGTTCGCGGCGCACGCCCAGCTCACCGCGGACGTGCTGGCCTGCGGCCCGGCCGGGGCCACCCCGTCCGAGCGCTACGACGCCTGGGCGGACCTGAACGGCACCCTGCTGAGCCGCGCCAAGACCACGCTGGACGACATAAGGGGTTCGGACACCTACGAGCTGTCCAGCCTGTCGGTGGCCATGCGGGTGATCCGCACCCTGCTCCGTGCGGGGGCCATGGGCTGACGCCCGCGCAGCGCGACGGCGGGGCCGCACCTTCCAGGGGAGGGGGCGGCCCCGCCGTCGTCCCCCGGTCCGCCGTCGGCCCCCGGCGCGCCGAGCGGTGGGCCGGCGGAGTGACCGGTGTGACGGCGGCGCCCCGGGCGGGGATGGTGCACCGGTGCTCTTGTGGCGGTGGTGGACGGTGCTGGGGGCGTGGCTGCTGCGCCGGGCCCGCTGGGTGCTGGCGGGGTCGCTGGCGGTGCACCTGCTGGTGACCGCACTGGCCACCGACATGTTCGACCTGCGGGTCTACTGGCTGGCCGCGCCCCGGCTGCTGGACGGGCACCTGTACGACGTCACCCTGGTGCGGCCCGACCCGGGCAGCCTGCCGCTGCCGTTCACCTATCCGCCGTTCGCGGCGGTGGCGCTGCTGCCGACGGCGGTGCTGCCCTGGCCGGCGGCGACCTGGGCGTGGCACGCGGCCTCGCTGGCGTCGCTGGCCGTGCTGGTGCACTGCTCGCTGCGGCTGTGCCCGGGCCGGTCCGGGCCGGTGGGGCCGGAGCACACGATGGTGTGGACGGCCGCCGCGCTCTGGCTGGAGCCGGTCCGGCACTGCCTGGACCTGGGCCAGATCGACCTGCTCCTGGCCGCCGTGGTGCTGGCGGGCCTGACGACCCGGCGGGCGGCGGCGGGCGGCCTGGGGGTGGGGCTGTCGGCGGGGGTGAAGCTGACCCCGGCGGTGGTCGGCGTGTACTTCCTGGTCGCCCGGCGCTGGCAGGCGGCCGGCTGGACGGTGGCCGTGTTCGCCGCCACCGTCGGCCTGACCTGGCTGGTCGACGCGCGCGACTCGCGGCGGTACTGGCTGCAGTTGGTCGGCCAGTCGGACCGGGTCGGGCCGGTGGCCGCGTGGGAGAACGAGTCGCTGGGCGGCGTGCTCTCGCGGTTCGCCGGGCACGGGATGGTGCTCACGCCGACCTGGCTCGGGCTGGCGCTGGCCGCGCTGCTCGGCACCGCCCTCGCGCTGCGGGCGTCGCTGCGCCGCGGGGACACGCTCGCGGCGGTGGTGGCGGTGCAACTGCTCGGCCTGCTGGTCTGCCCGATCTCCTGGAGCCACCACTGGGTCTGGGCGGTGCCGGCGCTGATCTGCCTCGGCTACGGCGGCGGTCCGCCGCGCCGGGCCGCGCTGGCCGCGATCGTGGCCTGGGGGCTGGCGGCCGGGGCCTGGCTGGTCCCGCTCGCGGGGGAGCTGGCGGACGGCACGGGCCCGTCGGGGTACCTGTTCCTGCTCAGCGCGAGCTACCCGGTGTGCGCGGCGCTCACCCTGGTGGCACTGGCGCGCCGGGCGGGGGGCCCGGACCGCCGCCAGGGACGCGGTCTCGCGGCGTCACCGGGCGGGGAGCCGCAGGGCTGACCCGCGCCCGGCGGCACCGGTCTCAGCTCGCCGCCGCCCGCTGCAGCGCGCTCGCCAGCAGGGCCAGGTCGGTCGGGCCGTTGCCGAGCTCGCGCACCGGGCGGCGGGTGGGCGGCGCGCCCAGCTGGGCCGGGTCCAGGGCGACGACGGTCGGGCGCAGCGTGGCGGTGCGCGGGATGCGGCCGCTGATCTGCGCGGACTGGAAGGCCAGCACCGCGCCGTCCGGGCGGCGGAGGTAGCCGCGGCCCGGGGTGGCGTCGGGGAGGGCCGCCGCGTCGTCGACGTGGACCAGGAGGTCGGAGTCGGCCGGGCGGTCGGTGCGCAGGGCGATCCGCCACTGGGCGGCCTCGTCCAGCTCGGTGCCCGCGGTCAGCTCCGGCTGGCCGGTGGCGGCGACCAGGTGGACGCCGAGGCGGCCGCCGCGGACGGCGACCTCGGCCAGCGCCCGGGCCAGCGGGCGGCCGGCGGGGGACTGGGGGGCGAGCAGCGCGTCGTAGTCGTCCACCACCACGACCAGCCGCGGCGGGGGTGCGGTGACGGTGGCCGTGGCCGGGCCCGGCGGGACGGCGGTGGGTACCGGCACGGCGGCGCCGCGCGGCTGCACCACCTTGGTGCTGAGCGCCTGCTCCGCGTACCAGCTGCCGAACGGGCGGCCGCGGAAGAGCTCCTCACGGTGGGTCAGCTCGTCCAGCAGCGACTCGGCGGTCAGCAGCGCCTGGCGGGGGTCGGCGGCCGCCTCCAGCCGGCCCGCCACGTGCGGCAGCTCGGCGCAGGCGGCGAGGGCGCCGTCCCGGCCGCCGATCAGCAGCACCGAGAGCCGGTCCGGCCGCTCGCCGACCGCCAGCGAGGCCACCAGGGTGCGCAGCAGCTCGCTCTTGCCGGAGCCGCGGGCACCGCCGATCAGCAGGTGCTGCTGCTCCGTCGGGTCCGGGCCGGCCAGGTCGACCGTGCACAGGTCGTCCCGGGTGGTGCCGAGCAGCGCGGTGGCGGTGCCGGTGGTGCTGGGCAGGCCCTCCCAGCGGGCCAGCAGCTTGGCGGGGGTGACGGTGTCCAGCTCCAGCAGCTCCAGCAGGCGCAGCGCCTCCGGCAGCGGACCGCGCGACACCGGTGCGCTCTCCCGCAGCGGGGCCAGCGCCCGGGCCAGCCGCTCCGCCCAGGCCCGCGAGACCGCGTCCAGCGCGGCCCCCTCGACCGGCTCGCCGCCGGCCCGCAGGGTCAGTTGGGTGGCCACCTCGCCGGTCAGCTCCGCCACCGCGCCCAACCCCGGCGGCAGCTGCTCGGCCGTCCGGGCCAGGCACACCACGTGGACGCCGGGGGTCCGCAGCACCCGGGCCAGCGCCTCGCGGGCGGCGGGCGAGCCCGGATCGCCGTCGACCAGCACCACCGTTGCGCCCACCGGCTCCTGGGTGTCCAGCAGCTCGGTCAGCCGCTGCTCGGCCTGCGCCGGGTCGAGCCCGAAGAGCAGCCGGCAGTCCTGGCCCCGGGCGGGGCGCAGGTGCGGCAGCCAGAGCGCCCAGGACCAGTCCTCGGCCCGCTGCTCGGCGGCCAGCCGCCCGTCCGCGCCGACCAGCACCAGGCTCAGCCCGCTCGGCGGGTGCAGCACGGCCAGCTGCGCCAGCACGGCCCGGGCCAGCCCGAGCACCCGCTCGCGCGGACCGGTCAGTCCGAGGCCGCCGGCGGCGGCCAGGTCCACGGTGACCGGGACACCGGGCAGCACGGTGCCCGGGGCCGTCCCCGGACCCGCCGGCCGGTCGGCGGTGCCCAGTCGCACGGCGAGCGCGTCCGGGTGGGCCGGCACCCGCTCCCAGAGCCGGGGGCCCGGGCCCAGCGCGGTCAGCAGCAGCGTGGCCGGGTCGGGGAAGCGCTCCCGCAGCGCGGCGGCCTGCCGGTCCCGGGCCCGCAGCTGCTGCTGGGCGGCGTCCGGGGCCGGGTCGGCGGGCGCGGCGGAGCGGCCCAGGGTGCGGGAGAGCAGCGAGCGGGTGCGGCCGGGCGCGGCCGCCGAGGCGGGCGCGGGCTGCTCGGCGGCCGGGACGGCGGGCCGGGCGGGCGCGGCGGGGCCGACCTGGAGGTGGCCCAGCCCGTCCGGCGTGGTGGTGCGGGCGGACGCCGGGGCGGGTGCGGCGGCCAGCGTCACGGTGGACTCGCCGAGCCGCAGCAGCGCGCCCTCCGGCAGCGGACGGGGGTCGTCGGTGAGCGGGCGGCCGTCCAGCGACGTGCCGTTGGTGGAGCCGAGGTCGTGCACCGTGACCGCGCCGTCGGCGGCCAGGTGCAGCGCCAGGTGCAGCCGGGAGACGTCCGGGTCGTCGAGCGGGACGTCCGCGTCGCTGGAGCGGCCGAGCCGGACCTGGCGGCCGTGCAGCCGGTGCACGCCGCCCGCGTCCGGTCCGCCGACCACGCGCAGCTCGGCCACCGCGTCACCGGGCGTGCCGAGGGCCTGCGGGTCGGGCTCGCCGAGCGACAGGACGGCGCCGTCGAGCAGCGGGGGGTGGCCGAGCGGGGTGCGGTCGTCGATCCGCTCCGCCCCGGCGTAGAGGTGCACGTGGGTCGCGCTGCGCGGGCCGCGCACGCCGACGGCGCCGGCCAGCGCCACCGACAGCGCCCCGAGCGCCGTGCCGACCGGTGCGGTGACCAGCACGTCGGTGGCGGACGCGGGCAGGCCCGCGCCCGCGCGGGGCCGGAGGACCGTCAGCCGGATCTGCATCTCGCCCGGGGTTCCCCTCTGCTCGTGATGAGTGCGGGCCAGCGCTGCCGGGTGCCCGGCCGCGACGGGGCCCGCGGCAGGGCACCGCCGTGGTGCTGGATGCGCCAAGTGCTAGGCGTCATCCTGCCACTCGGCACTGACAGCCCGCGCACCGTACCGGATTTGACGATCTTGTGATCATGGCCATGGTGGAGTCGACGGAGCATCAGGTCAAGGTGGTCGCACGGCAGCGGCAGAACCGGCCGTCAGTCCGCTGCGTCACACGTCTGAGTGGGGTCGCGCGGACACCGTTAGAGTTGCCGCACACCCGGGCTGCCGCCCGAGGTGGTGGGCTCGTTCAGGGCGAGGAGTGCACCAGGTGCGGCCGGTCGGCAGCAAGTATCTGCTCGAGGAGACGCTCGGGCGCGGAGCCATGGGCACCGTCTGGCGCGGCCGGGTCCGGGAGGACGCCGGACTGGCGAACCTGGCGCCCGGCCAGCCGGTCGCGGTCAAGGTGCTCAAGGAGGAGCTGGCCACCGACCAGGACATCGTGCTGCGCTTCCTGCGCGAGCGCTCGGTGCTGCTGCGGCTCAGCCACCCCAACATCGTGCGGGTGCGGGACCTGGTGGTCGAGGGCGAGCTGCTGGCCCTGGTGATGGACCTGGTGGACGGCCCGGACCTGTACCGCTACCTGCGCTCGCACGGCCCGCTCAGCCCGATCGCCGCCTCGTTGCTGATGGCCCAGATCGCCGACGCGCTCGCGGTCAGCCACGCCGACGGGGTGGTGCACCGCGACCTCAAGCCGGCCAACGTGCTGCTGGCCACCGTCCTGGCGGACGGCGGGGCGGAACAGCTGCACCCGATGCTCACCGACTTCGGCATCGCCCGGCTCGCCGACTCCCCGGGAATCACCCGGACCAGCGAGTTCGTCGGCACGCCGAGCTACGTCGCCCCCGAGTCGGCCACCGGCCACCCGCAGACCTCGGCGGTCGACGTCTACGCCGCCGGCGTCATGCTCTACGAGCTGGTCACCGGCCGCGCGCCGTTCCAGGGCGAGAGCGCGCTGCAGATCCTGCAGGCGCACCTGACCCAGGAACCGCCGCGCCCGCCCGGGATGCCCGAGCCGCTGTGGACGGTGGTCGAGCGCTGCCTGCGCAAGGACCCCGCGCAGCGGCCGAGCGCCGTCTCGCTGGCCCGGGCGCTGCGGGTGGTCGCGGCCGGCATCGGGGTGCACGCCTCGCCGGCCGCGGTGGACACCGCGCTCGCGGTGGGCGCGCTGCTGCTGCCGCCGGAGCAGCCGGCCACCGTCCCGGCCGAGGGCGAGCAGACCTTCGCCGGCGGGCGCTACGACCCGTCGGCCGCCACCCAGGTGATGCCGCAGGGCACCGTGCCGGGCGCCGACGGCACCCGGCTGCTGCCGCCGACCGGGGCGGTGCCGCCCGCCCCGCAGGGTGGCCGGCCCCAGGCCCAGCCGCAGCCCGGCGACCCGCAGCACCCGTGGCAGACCCAGCTGCGCGCGGCCCGCGACCGCAACCAGCAGACCCAGGTCTTCGCCGCCGAGGAGTTCGCGCCCCAGCCGCCGCAGGCCCCGCGCCCGTACCAGCCCTACCAGGGCCCCGGCGCACCGCCGCCCGGCCGACCGGCGCAGCCCTACCCGCAGGGCGGCGGCCAGCAGCCCTACCCCGGCGTCCGCCCCGCCCAGGGTCGGCCGCCGCAGGGCTACCAGCAGAACCCGCAGCAGGGCCACCCGCAGCAGGGCGGCCACCCGCAGAACGCGCCGCAGGCCGGCCGCGGCCGGCCCGAGCGCCCGCCGGTGGCCCCGCCGCCGTACCAGGCCCGTCGCGCCGGCGGCGACCAGGACTACGCCGGCCTGGGCTACCCCGAGCAGCACCCGGACCGCCGGGCCGAGCCGGCCCGCCGCCCGGAGCCCCCGCAGCCCCGCGAGCCGGAGCGCGACCGGGACCGGAGCCGCGACCGGGACGACTACGAGCCCCGGCCGCGCCGCGAGCCGCGCCCGCGCAGCCGCAACCGGATGTACATCCCGGGCCTGGGCTGCCTCAAGGGCTGCCTGATGGTGCTGGTGGTCCTGGCGATCGGCGTGCTGGTGCTGTGGAACTTCACGCCGCTGCCGCACTACTGGGACAACGTCCAGCACTGGTACCACCAGAGCAGCGACTGGGTCACCAGCACCTGGCACTCGCTCACCGGCTGACGCAGGGTCACCGGTGCTGTGCGGACCGCGACCGGTGATCACGATTGACGCTTTGTCGACAAACACGGTCCGGAGGTCCCCTCGGGGGCCCCGGGGCGCGTAGGTTGGTCGGCGACGTACAGACCTGTCGAGCGCTGCCGGGCCCCAGCGGGGCGGCCGGGGAGCGCTCCCGCCGCCCCACGGAGCAGCATTGGCACGCAAGATCGGCAGCCGGTACACCGTGCACCAGGTGATCGGCCGGGGCTCCGCCGGCACCGTGTGGCTGGGCGAGGGGCCGGACGGCCCGGTGGCCGTCAAGCTGCTGCGCGAGGACCTGGCCACCGACCAGGTCCTGGTCGGCCGGTTCGTGCAGGAGCGGGCCGCGCTCACCAGCCTGGACCACCCGCGGGTGGTCGGGGTGCGCGACATGGTGGTGGACGGCGCCGACCTGGCGCTGGTGATGGAGCTGGTGCACGGCACCGACCTGCGCTCCCGGCTGGAGCGCGAGGGGGTGCTGGCCCCGCAGGCCGCCGCCTCGGTGATCGCCGACGTGGCGGACGGGCTGGCCGCGGCGCACGCGGCCGGCATCGTGCACCGCGACGTCAAGCCGGAGAACGTGATGCTGGACCTGGCCGCCCCGCCCGGTCCCGGCGGCGCGCCCCGGGCCAAGCTGACCGACTTCGGCATCGCCCGCCTGGTCGACGCCCCGCGCCGGACCCGGGCCACCCGGATCATCGGCACCCCCGACTACCTGGCCCCGGAGATCATCGAGGGCCTGGAGCCGCGCGCCGCGGTGGACATCTACGCGCTGGCCACCGTGCTCTACGAGCTGCTGGCCGGCTTCACCCCGTTCGGCGGCGGCCACACCGGCGCGGTGCTGCGCCGGCACGTGACCGAGAGCGTGCCGCCGGTCCCCGGGCTGCCGGACGGACTGTGGCGGATCATCTCCGAGTGCCTGGCCAAGGCGCCCGCCTCGCGGCTGCGGGCCGCCGAGCTGGCCGAGCGGCTGCGCGAGCAGCTCCCGGCGCTGGCCGGCCTGCCGCCGCTGGCGCCCGCCGCCCCGGTCGGCGAGCAGTCCCGGGCGCCCGAGGAGGTGCTCACCCCGGGGGAGGCGGTCTACGCCGAGGCGGACACCGGTACCGGCGCCCACCGCCGCCGGCGCGGTCCGGCCGTGCCGCTGGTCCCGGCCCCGGCCCCGGACTCCACCCGGGACACCCACACCAGCCTGCGCCGCCCCTCCGCCCAGGAGCTGGCCGGCTACGCGGCCGAGTCCCGCGCCCAGCGCGCGGCGCCGACCCCGCACCGCGGCGGCCGCAAGGCCCTGGTGCGCCGGCGCCGGATGCTGGCGGTGCTGCTCGCCGTGGTGCTGCTGCTGGCCGGTGCCGCGGCCGCCGTCGCCGCCTTCGCCTCGGACGGGCACGGCCACGGCCACGCCCTGCACCCGCCGCGGGCGGTCCGGGCGGTCACCGGGCCACCGGCCGGTCCCAGTGACCCGCGCTAACCATTAGGCTTGAGGCGTGGCAGCTGTCGATCCTTCCGAAGAGCTCAAGAACCTCGAAACGACCATGGGGTCGATCGAGGCCGTCCTCGACCTGGAGAAGATCCGGGCCGACATCTCCCGCCTGGAGGAGGAGGCAGCTGCCCCGAACCTCTGGGACGACGTGGCGTCGGCCCAGAAGGTCACCAGTCGACTCTCCTTCCTGCAGGCCGAGCTGCGCCGGGTGGAGACCCTGCGCAGCCGGATCGAGGACGTCCGGGTCCTGTTCGAGCTGGCCGAGGAGATGTCCGACGCGGACACCCGCGCCGAGGCCGAGGCCGAGCTGGCGGCGACCAAGAAGACGGTCGAGGAGCTCGAGGTCCGCACCCTGCTGTCGGGCGAGTACGACGCCCGCGAGGCGCTGGTGAACATCCGCGCCGAGGCCGGCGGCGTCGACGCGGCCGACTTCGCCGAGCAGCTGATGCGGATGTACCTGCGCTGGGCCGAGCGGCACGGCTACCCGACCGAGGTCTACGACACCTCCTACGCGGAGGAGGCGGGCATCAAGTCGGCCACCTTCACCGTGAAGACCCCGTACGCCTACGGCACCCTCTCGGTCGAGCAGGGCACCCACCGCCTGGTGCGCATCTCGCCGTTCGACAACCAGGGCCGCCGGCAGACCTCGTTCGCCGGCGTCGAGGTGCTGCCGGTGGTCGAGCAGAGCGACCACGTGGCCATCGACGAGGGCGACCTGCGGGTGGACGTGTACCGCGCCTCCGGCCCCGGCGGCCAGGGCGTCAACACCACCGACTCGGCGGTGCGCATCACCCACCTCCCGACCGGCATCGTGGTCTCCTGCCAGAACGAGCGTTCGCAGATCCAGAACAAGGCCTCCGCGATGAACGTGCTCCAGTCGAAGCTGCTGGAGCGGCGCCGCCAGGAGGAGAAGGCCGCGATGGACGCGCTCAAGGACGGCGGCAGCTCCTGGGGCAACCAGATGCGCTCCTACGTGCTGCACCCGTACCAGATGGTCAAGGACCTGCGCACCGAGTACGAGGTGGGCAACCCGCAGTCCGTGCTGGACGGCGACATCGACGGCTTCATCGAGGCCGGGATCCGTTGGCGCAAGCAGCGCGAGACGGCCGAGTAGGGCTCACCGCCCTCCCGGCCTCGATGAAGGGCCAGCGCAGCATCGAGGCCGGGATCCGTTGGCGCAAGCAGCGCGAGACGGCCGAGTAGGCGGTCATCGAGGACACGTAGGAGAGGGGCCCCGGATCGATCCGGGGCCCCTCTCTCTCGTGTCCGGGTACTACGCCAGCGCCTGCCGGCAGATCACCACCACCGCCAGCAGGCCCGCGAGCAGTGCGAGCAGGGCGGCGGGGTTGAGCGAGGCGAACGGACCCTGCTGCTCCTGCAGGCGGGCCCGGTGGGCGCGGCAGACGGGGCAGCGGCCTTCGCTCACGCGGCCGGCGCAGTTGGCACACACCAGATGGTCGCTGGTCATGCGAGCTCCTCCTTGCCTGGCTACTGCGCTGTCACGTATCAACGCACCGGGGCGCCCTGTGGTTCCCCCTCTACTCTGCCAGGTTCCGGGCCATCCGGCGCCCGGGCAGCGGAAGCCGGGGGCCGTGTGGGAGATCCGACTGTGAATTGGCTCCCAATTTTCCGGTCATTGCCCTACAGACTTGGACATTTCGTCAGATGCTTCGGGGGCGGACCCTGCGCGCGGTCGGGGCGGTCGCGTATGGTCCCAAGCCGGGGGAGTCGGCCGGCGGCCGCTCCGCCCGCCCGTCCCCGTGCGGACCGCGGGGCTCGGGACTCCACCTAGGATGGCCTCCGTGATGCAGCCGTGATCAGATTCGACAACGTTTCCAAGACCTATCCCAAGCAGAACCGTCCCGCCCTGCACGAGGTCTCGCTGGAGATCGAGAAGGGCGAGTTCGTCTTCCTGGTCGGTTCCTCGGGATCGGGCAAGTCGACCTTCCTGCGGCTGTGCCTGCGCGAGGAGCGGCCGAGCACCGGCGAGGTGCACGTGCTCGGCAAGGACCTGGGCAAGCTGTCCAACTGGAAGGTGCCGCACATGCGGCGTCAATTGGGCACCGTCTTCCAGGACTTCCGCCTGCTGCCGAACAAGACCGTGGCGCAGAACGTGGCGTTCGCGCTGGAGGTCATCGGCAAGCCGAAGGGGGCCATCAACAAGGTGGTGCCCGAGGTGCTCGACCTGGTCGGCCTCGGCGGCAAGGAGGACCGGATGCCCGGTGAGCTCTCCGGTGGTGAGCAGCAGCGCGTGGCGATCGCCCGGGCCTTCGTCAACCGCCCGATGCTGCTGATCGCGGACGAGCCGACCGGAAACCTGGACCCGCAGAACTCGGTCGGCATCATGAAGCTGCTGGACCGGATCAACCGGACCGGGACCACGGTGCTGATGGCCACTCACGACCAGGCCATCGTCGACCAGATGCGCAAGCGCGTCATCGAGCTCGACAAGGGGCTGCTGGTCCGCGACCAGGCCCGCGGCGTCTACGGGTACCAGCACTAGCCGGCACCCCGCACGCCGTCCACGGCCCGTCCGCAGCCCCGATCTTGGAGTTTTGAAGCATGCGCGCCCAGTTCGTCCTGTCGGAGATCGGTGTGGGTCTCCGCCGCAACCTGACCATGACCATCGCGGTCGTGGTCAGCGTCGCGCTCTCGCTGGCCCTGGCCGGCGCCTCGCTGCTCGTCCGCGACCAGGTCAACTCCATGAAGGGGTACTGGTACGACAAGGTCGAGGTCAGCGTCTACTTCTGCACCAAGGCGGACGCCAAGACCGCGCCGCAGTGCGCCGACGGTGCCGCCACCCAGGACCAGATCGACGCGGTCAAGGCCGGCCTGGACAAGCTGACCCCGTCGGTGGTGAAGACCTCCACCTTCGAGACCAACCAGGAGGCCTACAAGCACTGGAAGGAGATGAACCCGGACAGCGCGCTGGTCTCGGTGCTCGGTGCCGACGCGATCCCGTCCTCGTGGCGGGTCAAGCTGCAGGACCCGACCCGGTACGACATCATCCAGAGCCAGTTCGCCGGGCAGAAGGGCGTGCGCTCGGTCGAGGACCAGCGCAAGATCCTGGAGAACCTCTTCGGGCTGCTCAACGGCCTGCAGACGGCGGCCTTCGTGATCATGCTGCTGATGCTCTCGGTGGCGCTGCTGCTGATCGTCAACACGGTCCGGGTCTCGGCCTTCAGCCGCCGCCGGGAGACCGGCATCATGCGGCTGGTCGGCGCCTCCAACTTCTACGTGCAGATGCCGTTCATCGCGGAGGCGGCGTTCGCCGCGCTGCTCGGTGCGGTGCTCGCCTCCGGCCTGCTGCTGGTCGGCAACTTCGGCGTGCACCACTGGCTGGCCAGCCGGGTGCAGTTCATCCACTTCATCGGGCTCTCCGCGGTGCTCCAGGTGATCCCGCTGCTGATGGTGGTCGGTATGGGCATGGCGGCCGTGGCGGCCTTCCTGACCCTGCGCAAGTACCTGAAGGTCTGACCCGGACCCGGTGGTCCGGTCACTCCCGGTGATGTTCCGGCGTTCCGCGACCACGCAGCGCATCGGGCGCCTAGACTCCGGTCCCATGACGTCTCGACGCGCGCGCCAGGGGGCCACCCTCACCGCGGTGTTCGGCGTGTTACTGGTCTGCGGTGCGGCGGCCGGTGCCTGGGGAGGCACCGCGCCGCCGCTGCCGCGTCGGGCCCTCTCCGCGGACACCCTGCCGGCCGACCCGTCGGCGCTCTCCCCGGAGCAGGCGGCCGGCCTGGTGGCCAGCGGCACCGACCGCTGGGCGGCCTACTACAGTCCCGACGACTACGCCGAGTTCGCCCAGGGCCTGGACGGCGAGTACCTCGGGGTCGGCCTGACGGTGGACCGGGCCGAGGACGGCACCACCCTGGTCGCCGAGGTGCAGGCCGGCTCCCCGGCGGCCGCGGCCGCGCTGGCGTCGGGCGACCGGCTGCTCGCCGTGGACGGCGAGGCCGCCGACCGGCTGCCGGTCACCGAGGTGGTGGCCCGGCTGCGCGGGCGGGCGGCCACCGAGGGCCGCGGCGAGCGCTCCGCGGGCCCCGGCTCCACCGTGGTGCTGACGGTGCAGCGGCCCGGTGCGGCGGCCCGCGAGGTGACGCTGCGCCGGACCGTGCTGACCACCCAGGACGTGACGGTGGACCACCCCGCCCCGGGCGTGCTGCGGATCTCGGTGCGCGCCTTCACCAGCGGCGTCGGCGCACAGGTCCGGGCCGCCATGAAGCACCCGCCGCAGCACGGCGTGGTGCTGGACCTGCGGGGCAACTCCGGCGGCCTGCTGGAGGAGGCGGTCGGCGCGGCCTCGGCCTTCCTGGACGGCGGCCCGGTGGCCTCCTACCTCTCCCGCGGCGAACGGCGGGAGCTGACCGCCGCGCCGGGCGGCGACACCACGACCCCGCTGGTGGTGCTGGTGGACGGGGGCACGATGAGCGCGGCCGAACTGCTGGCCGGCGCGCTGCAGGACCGCTGCCGGGCGGTGCTGGTGGGCACCAGGACCTTCGGCAAGGGCACCGTGCAGCAGCCCAGCCGACTGGCCGACGGGTCGGTGCTGGAGCTGACGGTGGGCCAGTACTTCACCCCTGCCGGGCGGTCCCCGGACGGCACCGGGCTGCAGCCCGACGTGGCCGCCACCGACCCGGCCGCCGCGGCCGAGCTCGCGCTGCGCGTGCTCAGCGGCCTGGCGCCGACCCCGGCGCAGCGCTGAGGCCGACACCGGGGCAGCGCCGGGAGGGTGCGGGGCACGGCGCCGGGCGCGGCCAAAACCGGCTGCCGCGCCGGGCGGCGGGGTGCGAGAATGTCCGGGTTATGGCAAAGGAAACGGGACACAAGCTGATCGCGCAGAACAAGCGGGCGCGACACGAGTACACCATCCTCGACACCTACGAGTGCGGGATGGTGCTCACCGGCACCGAGGTCAAGTCGCTGCGCGAGGGCCGGGCCAACCTGGTCGACGGCTACGCCTACACCCAGGCCGGCGAGGTGTGGATCGACAACGTCTTCATCCCCGAGTACACCCAGGGGACGTGGACCAACCACTCGGCGCGGCGCAAGCGCAAGCTGCTGCTGCACAAGATGGAGATCCGCAAGCTGGAGGCGAAGACCAAGGAGACCGGGCACACCCTGGTGCCGCTGTCCCTCTACTTCAAGGACGGCCGGGTCAAGCTGGAGCTGGCGCTGGCGGTCGGCAAGAAGCTGTACGACAAGCGCCAGACGCTGCGGGAGAAGCAGGACACCCGGGAGACCGCCCGCGCGGTGGCCGCGGCCCGCCGCCGGCAGGGCTGAGGCTCCGTTCCCGCGCGTTCTGTAGCAGCTTCGTCCCAAGGGCGGTCCGCGGACCGGGGACGGCTGCCGCAGTCGGCTCCGGCCTGGCTACGATCCCCGCCATGAACGTCTCCCTGCTCACCGGCTGGTTCCCGTGGACCGTGCAGCTGGCGGCCGCGGCCGCGCTGCTCGGGGCGATCGGCTGGCGCGACCGCGGCTGGCGGCTGCGCCGGCTGCCGCTCGCGCTCGCCGGTGCGGCGGCGCTGACCGCGCTGCTCGCGGTGCTGGCCGTCACGGTGGGCGGGATCACCGACCCGCTGCCGCTCGCGCTCTGGTGCTGGCTGGCCGCGGCGGTGGCCGCGCCGGTGGTGCTGGCGGTCGGCTGGCGCGGGGCGCGCTGGTGGCGCCGGGCGCTGGCGCCGCTGGCCCTGCTGCTCGCGGTGGTGGCGGGGGCCAACGCGCTGAACGCCTCCACCGGCTACTTCCCGACCCTGGACGACGCGATCGGCGAGCTGGGCGGTGACCCGCTGCCGCAGCAGGTCACGCTGGACCAGTTGCCCTCGCTGACCGGGCGCACCACCACCGGGCGGATCGTCGAGGTGGACATCCCGGACACCGCCAGCGGGTTCGCCCACCGGCAGGAGCTGGTCTACCTGCCGCCGGCCTGGTTCCGCAGCAAGACCCGGCCCAAGCTGCCGGTGCTGGAAATGATCGGCGGCGAGTTCGCGGCCCCCGACAACTGGGTGCGGGCTGGGAACGCGGTGCAGACCGCGGACGCCTACGCCGCGCAGCACGGCGGATTCGCGCCGGTCCTGGTGTTCGCCGACGCCACCGGCGGATTCAAGGTGGACACGGAATGCGTGGACGGCCCGAGCGGAAAGGCCGAGGACCACCTGGTGAAGGACATTCCGCCGTTCGTCGAGAAGACCTTCAACACCGCCACCGACCCGCACAAGTGGGGGGTGGTCGGCTGGTCGATGGGCGGGACCTGCGCGGTGGACCTGGCGGTCGAGCACCCGGACGTGTTCGCGCACTTCGAGGACATCTCCGGCGACCTCGGCCCGAACACCGGGGACAAGCAGCAGACCATCGACAAGCTGTACGGCGGCGACGCGGCCGCCTGGGCGGCGCACGACCCGCTGACCGTGCTGGCGCACCACCCGAAGTACAAGAACGCCTCCGGCTGGTTCGAGAGCGGCGACCAGGAGGGCAGCCACATCGCCCAGGCGAAGCAGTTGGACGCGGCGGCGCGCAAGGACGGGATCCGCACCCAGGTCGTGGTGGAGCCGGGCCGGCACGTCTGGCAGTTCGCGTCCGGCGCCTTCGCCCGGGCGCTGCCCTGGCTGGCCCAGCAACTGGGCACCCCCGGCCCGCACCAGAACACCCCGGCGCCGACCCGGCCGGCCGCCGGGACGTAATCGGCTGGACCGGGTTCTGCGGTGCGCGTACCATGGGCGCAGCACCACCGGCCCCGGCCGGCGCTGTTTCTCAACACAACATGGGGATGATCGGTTTCGACAGGGGACGTCGAAACAGGAGAAGCGAGCCGAGGAACGCGGCAATGATCTCGTTAACCATCTGTCGCAAAAAATATAATCGCCAACTCTAAGAGCGATTCCCGTTTCGCCCTCGCTGCCTAAGTAGCGAGAGCCGGGTGTCAGACCGGGGAGTTCCCGACCCGGACCCTGGCATAATCTAGGGAACTCAACCGTCCGCTCGGGCTGCGAGAGCGGATGGGACATCAAACAGTAGCTGGGCCTGTTGGCGGCTTGTCCGTGTGACTGCCAGGGCCGAGAAAAGCACAGCGGACTGCGCTCGGAGAAGTCCTGAATCCACTCCACTGGACCCGGGTTCGATTCCCGGCATCTCCACCATCCCATGTGCATGCGGGCCGCCTTCCGAACCGGAGGGCGGCCTTCGTGTTTCCCCCGCCGTGCCGTAGGATCGTCCGTCCGCTGTCCCAGACGGCGACCCTCCCACCGCATCACGTACAACAGGGGATTCCTTGGCCGCGCAGGGCAGACAGCACGCAGCCGCATCCAGCACCGCAGCCCGCGAGGGCCTGCGGGAGCGCGAGATCGCCGGCGAGCAGCGGCATCTCGACACCGTCTACCGACGGCTGGAGGAGAAGCTCGCGGAGGCCGAGTACGTCCTGGAGGACGCCGCCAAGCGGGTCCAGGTCGGCACCCCCGGCGCGCTGGCCGAGCGGGACGCCCAGGTCTACCGGGCGGGCGCGCACCTGAACCGGCTGAACAACGAGTTCGAGGACTTCCTCTTCGGGCGGATCGACCTGCAGCAGGCCGACGCCCCCGAGGAGCACGGCATCCCGTCCTTCACCCCGCTGGACCCGGCCGACCCCCGGGTGGCGCAGAGCCTGCACATCGGGCGGCTCGGCGTGCTCGACGCCGAGTTCGGCCCGCTGGTGATCGACTGGCGGGCCCCGGCGGCCGCGCCGTTCTACCGCGCCACCCCGCTGGAGCCGGGCCGGGTGCTGCGCCGCCGGGTGATCCGGTCCAAGGGCCGCAAGGTGATCGGGGTCGAGGACGACCTGCTCCGCCCCGAGCTGGCCCCTGTGCTGGACGGCGAGGAGCTGGCGGTGATCGGCGACGGCGCGCTGATGGCCTCGCTCGGCCGGGCCCGCAGCCACAGCATGCGCGACATCGTCTCCTCGATCCAGAAGGAGCAGGACGAGGTGATCCGGGCGGCCGCCGCCGGCGCCACCCTGGTCACCGGCGGCCCCGGCACCGGCAAGACCGCGGTGGCACTGCACCGGGCCGCCTTCCTGCTCTACCAGGACCGGCGGCGGTACGCCGGCGGCATCCTGGTGGTCAGCCCGACCCCGCTGCTGGTCTCCTACACCGAGGGCGTGCTGCCCTCGCTGGGCGAGGAGGGCCAGGTGGCGATCCGCGCGGTCGGCAGCCTGCTGGACGGCGTCGAGGCGGGCCGCTACGACACGCCGGAGACGGCCCGGGTCAAGGGCTCGGCCAGGATGGTGCAGCTGCTGCGCCGGGCCGCCCGCGCGGCCCTCGAAACGGCCGCGCCGACCGAGCTGAAGGTGGTCGCCCGCGGCGAGGTGCTGCGGCTGGACGCAGGCCGGCTGAACGCGGTCCGCAGCCACGTGGTGGGCGGTGGCGGCACCCCGCTCAACCTGCTGCGCCCGCGCGCCCGCCGGCTGCTGCTGGACGCGCTGTGGGCGGAGGCCGTGCGCGACCTGCCCAGGCCGACCGACCACTACGCCCGCGAGCAGCGCCAGGAGGAGAAGGAGGCCTTCGACGAGTACGTCTCGGACGAGGCGCCGTTCCTGGACTTCCTGGAGGCCTGGTGGCCCGCGCTGACCCCGCGTCAGGTGCTGGCCACGCTGAAGAGCTCCAAGCACACCAACCGGATCGCCCGGCGCGCCGTGACCGGCGAGGAGGCCCGCCTGCTGGCCGCCTCCTGGCGCCACCTCGGCGCCCGCGGCGAGGGGCCGGTGAGCGCGCACGACGTGGCCCTGCTGGACGAGCTGCAGCAGCTGCTCGGCGAGCCGGCCCGGCCCAAGGTCCGCGAGGTGGACGCGGTCGACCTGCTGACCGGGCTGGACGAGGTGACCACCTACGCCGACCGCAGCAGCCGGGTGCGCGAGCCCGGACCGGTGGAGCGGACCGAGTACGCCCACGTGATCGTGGACGAGGCGCAGGACCTCACCCCGATGCAGTGGCGGATGATCGGCCGCCGGTCCCGCACGGCCACCTGGACCATCGTCGGCGACCCGGCGCAGAGCTCCTGGCCGTTCCCGCAGGAGGCGCAGGCCGCGCTGGACGAGGTGCTCGGCTCCAAGCCGCGCCGGCGCTACACGCTCACCGTCAACTACCGCAATCCGGCCGAGATCGCCGAGGTGGCCGCCAAGGTGCTGGCGCTGGCCGCGCCCGGCACGCCGGCGCCGAGCGCGGTGCGCTCGACCGGGACGGTGCCGCGGTTCGCCGCGGTTGCGGCCGCCGATCCGGCCGCCTTCGGCGCGGCGGCCCGGGCCGAGCTGGTCCGGCTGCTGGACGAGGTGGAGGGCACGGTCGCGGTGGTGGTCCCGATGGACCGGCGTGCCGAGGCGGCCGGGTGGATCGCCGGGCTGGGCGACCGGGTGGTGGCGCTGGGCAGCCTGGAGGCCAAGGGCCTGGAGTACGACGCGACCGTGGTGGCCGACCCGACCGGGATCGCCGGCGAGTCGGAGGCCGGGCTGCGGGTGCTCTACGTGGCGCTGACCCGGGCCACCCAGCGGCTCACCGTGCTGTCCGGACCTGACGACCTGGTGGACGGGGACGGGGTGCCGGCGCTGCTGCGCTGAGCCGGGCCGGTCGGGGCTGAGCCGCCGTCACGGGGTGACGG
>NZ_JBHYKG010000028.1:0-44093 GCF_042741245.1 Kitasatospora sp. NPDC058965 | reverse complement strand
CTCGGGACCCACCGCCCGTAGTCCTTGGCGTACAGTCCGTCAGGTGACCACAGAGACCGTACCCCTGTTGGATCCCGCCGACGTGGCCCGCTGGCGGGCGGGCGGCGGCGAGCTCGTCGAGCTGCTCGCCCTGGCCCGGGCCGCCTGCGGGCCGGTGGCCGGGATCCCGCTCGGCGGACCGCAGCCGACCGTGCTGGTCACCGAACCGCGGGCCGTGCAGCACGTGCTGGGCCAGTACCCCGACCGCTACGTGAAGCGCTCGCACCGCGCCCGGCTGCTGGTCGGCGACGGGGTGCTGTCCGCCACCGGCGACGCCTGGAAGCGGCAACGGCGCCTGCTGCAGTCCCAGTTCACCGGCCCCGGGATGCGCCGCTACGAGCAGCGGATCACGGCGGCCGCCCGACACACCGCCGAGCGCTGGGCCGGCTGCGCCGCCAGCGGCGAACCGCTCGACATCGGCGAGGAGTTGCGCCGCTTCGCGCTGGACACCATCTGGCGGGCGCTCACCGGTCACCCGCTGGACGCCGGCACCGAGGCCGAGCTGGCCGCGATCCCCGCCGTGGTCGCGGTGCTGCCCGGCCTGCCGGCCGAAGCGGCCGACGCCCGGCAGGCGGTCGCCGGCGAACTGGCCCGGATCGACGCGGCCGCCCACCGTGCCATCGAGGCCGCCCGGCGCACGCCGGCCGGGCCGGACGGGCCCGGCCTGCTGCACGTGCTGCTGGACGCCGCCGTCGAACGCCCCGAGTACACCGACACCCTGATCCGGGACGAGCTGGTCACCCTGCTGATGGCCGGCCACGAGACCACCGCCACCACACTGACCTGGCTCTACCTGCTGCTGGACGCCAACCCGAAGGCGCGCGGGCAGGCCCTGGCCGCCGGTCCGGCCGGCTCCGCGGAGCGGCGCGAGGCGCTGCTGGCCCTGGTGCAGGAGACCCTGCGGCTCTACCCGTCGGCCTGGATCCTGCCCCGGCACGCGGCCGAGGACGACGTCCTGGCCGGCCACCCGATCGCCGCCGGCACCGACCTGCTGGTCTCGCCGTACCTCACCCACCGCGACCCCGACCTCTGGCCCGACCCCGAGCGGTTCGACCCCACCCGCTTCACCACCCCCGGCGCCCGCCCCACCCACCCGGGCGCCTACTACCCCTTCGGCCTCGGCGCCCGCGCCTGCCTGGGCCTGCAGTTCGCCCTGCGCGAGAGCGTGACCCTGCTGGAGCACCTGCTCCCGCTGCACACCGTCGAGTTCGCCTCGGTCCCCACCGGCGCCACCTACGGCATCACGGTCCGCCCGGACGGGCCGACCCCGGCGGTCCTGGGGTGGGCGCACCCCGCATGACCCCGGTCGGTCCGTGGCCGGGCGACGCGCGCGCCGGAGTGGCCGGCCGACCCCGGTCCGCAGCGGCGCCGCCGGCCCCGGCAGCAGGACCGGCGCCTCGACCTCGCGGACGGCGCCCTGGTCGTCAGCACGTCCGCGGATCGGCGGGTGTGACGGAGCGCCCGTTCGCATAGGGTCGATCCATGACCGCTCTGCTGACCGCCGAAGACTTCCTGCGCGCCTTCCACGACCGCACGCCCGGGCTGCAGTCCGCGGCCACCGAGGCCGGGCCCGCCGCGGACGGGACGACCAGTTACCAGGCGCTCGCCGCCCGGGTGGCCGGGGCGCGC
This sequence comes from Kitasatospora sp. NPDC058965, assembly GCF_042741245.1. NCBI lineage: Bacteria > Bacillati > Actinomycetota > Actinomycetes > Kitasatosporales > Streptomycetaceae > Kitasatospora > Kitasatospora sp. NPDC058965. The sequence goes on along the minus strand of NZ_JBHYKG010000028.1, from coordinate 42,425 downwards.
AGGGTGCTGGACCTGGGGTGCGCGGACGGCGCGCTGCTCGACCTGCTGGCGGGGCAGGGGGCCGAGGTGCTGGCCGGGATCGACCTGTCGGCCGGGGAGCTGGCGCTCGCCCGGCGGCGGCCGGCCCTCGCGGGGGCCGAGCTGCACCAGGGGCGGGCGCAGGAACTGCCGTTCGCGGACGACAGCTTCGACGCCGTCGTCTCGCACATGGCGCTGATGCTGATGACCGACGTCGAGCAGGTCGTCCGGGAGGCGGCCCGGGTGCTGCGCCCGGGCGGCACGCTCGCCGTCGCGGTGGGCGGCGGCCCGGTGGCGGGCGAGGCGATCGAGCTCTTCCTCACCCTGGCCCGGCCGTCCTTCGCGTCGGTGCCCGCCGAGCGCCGGATGCCCCGGCTGGGCGACCGCCGCAGCCGCTCGCGCGAGGGCCTGGACGAGCTCCTGGTCCCGGCCGGCTTCACCCCGGTGACCTGGGAGTCGATCGCCATCGACCTCGGCGGTGACCCGGACCACTGCTGGCAGACCCTCACCAGGGCCTTCTACGACGTGACCACGCTGGACCAGGCCCAGACCGCCGCGCTGCACGACGCGTTCCTCACCGAGGTCCACCCCCGCCGGAACGCCGACGGCCACGTCCCGTGCGGCATGCTGATCAACCTCGCGACGGCCCGGCTGGGCTGACCGCGGCTCCCGGTCGGGCGGCCCCGCAGCGGGTGGGGGTCGGCGGACGGGATAGCCTCGGTGGTCGAACAGTCGGGCAAGTACGTGGGGGAACAGCATGCAGCACCCGGAGTGCGGCGACCAGCGGCTGACGGCGGAGGGCGAGGTGGCCGTCGCCCGGCTCGCGCTGCACGAGGGGGACCTGGCGCACGCGGCGAACCACGTCGCGGACGCCATGGTGGCCGATCCGCAGTTGCCCGAGGTGCACGAGGTGCTCGCCGAGCTGTGGGGGCGGGCCGGGGGGCCGGCGGCGGCCCGGGAGCTGTTCCCGCTGACGGAGCAGCAGTACCTGGGCACCGTGGTCTGCCGGGCCCAGGTGGAGGCGGCGGCCGGCGACGTCGACCAGGCCGTGCTGCTGCTCGCCTCGGCCGTCCGGTTCGCGCCCGAGGCGCCCTGGTGCGCCGTGGCCTGGCTCGGCGCGCCCGAACTGCCCGGGCGGCTGGACCCCGAGACGCTCGCCCAGGCCGTCACCCGGGTCAACGGCGGCCTGCCGGACCGGGTGCCCGAGCCGCAGCGCGCCGTGCTGCGCCCGTTCGAGCAGCTGGTCCGGGCGGCCACCGCGCTGCACCCCGAGCACACCCTGCTGACCTGCATGGCCTCCGCACTGGTCCGCCGCCTGGGCGACCCGGAGGAGGCGGTCCGGCTGGCCGAGCACGCGCAGCGGGTGGCCCCCGGGCACATGCCCGCCGTGATGCTGGGCAACGCGCTGCGCGCCGCCGGGCGGCCGGAGCAGGCGCTGGCGGTCTGGGAGACGCAGCTGGCCGAGCAGTTCGACGGCTACCTCGCGGTGGACGTGGCCGAGCTGTACGCCGCGCTCGGCCGCCCGGAGGCCGGCCTGCCCTGGCTCGAGCGCACCCTGGCCGCCGAGCCGGACCACCCCAAGGCCGGCCCGGCCCTGCACGGTCTGCGCCACCGGATCGACGGCGGCACCCGGCACCTGCTCGCGCTGAACGACCACTTCCGGGCGCACCCCGACCACGAGTACGCGCCCGCCCTGCTGGCCGAGCTGAGCCGGCGCGAGCCCTGGCTGGGCGTGGTGCACCCGGCCGTCGAGGCGACCGTCAACCTGATCCACCAGTTCCAGAAGTCGCCGAAGACCCACCGGGACGACGAGATCGCCTGCACCTCCTCCCAGTTGGAGCCGCCCAGCTCGCGGCTGGCGTTGGCGCTCGCCTTCCCGCGCGCCACCATCGAGTACCAGTCGGTGCCCGACCCCGACCCGCGGCTGACCCTGCGTGAGGTCTCCACCTGGATCTGGGAGTTCGACGGCACCACTGCCGTGCCCGCCGTCGCGCCGCCGTCCGCGGCGGGCGCGGAGCTGATCCGGTCCACCACCGAGATCGCCTGGCCCACCCTCTCCGCCGCCTACGACCACGCCGTCCGGCTGGCCGGCCTGCCGCTGGCCGATCTGCTCGGTGCGCTGGCCCACCCGCCGGCCCCGCGCGAGGACGAACTGGGCCGGGCCCTGCTGGGCGGTCAGCCGGAGCTGTGGGTCCGCGCCGTCCAGGCCTTCGCCTGCCTGGGCATCGCCCACCTGCGCACCGAGCAGCCCTGGCTGGAGTCGCAGCGCCGCGAGGTGCTGGTCGACCTGCTGCTCGGCTCCGAGGACTGGGTCGCCGAGGCGGCGGGCTTCGCCCTGGTGGCCGTCGCCTGGACCCACCCCGAGACCCGCGAGGACGTCGCGGCCCGGCTGCTGGACCGCCTGCTGGACGTGGCCGAGTGCTCGATGGAGCGCGAGGTGACGATCCTCCAGTCCGTCTGCGCCCTGATGCTCTGCTGCCCCTGGCTGGACGAGCGCGGCCTCGGCCTGGCCCGTGACCTCGCCGCCCGCGACCGAGCCCAGCGCGAGCAGGTCACCCCGCAGGACGAGCAGACCCGCCGTCAGGTCACCGAGCGCGCCGCCCAGCTCGGCGGCGCCGGACCGCAGCCGCCCGCCGCACCGCCGGCCGGGCAGTCGGCCGACCGGCCGGGGCGGCTGGGGAAGCTGTTCCGCCGCCGCTGAGCGGCGCCGTCACGCCGTGACGGGGGTGCGCGGCGCACCGTGGAAGACCTGGCCGACGTGCCACTCCCGGTGCCGCCGCGCCACCGGCGCGACCCCCCGCTGCGGGCCGATCACCGGACGCCCGGCGAGTTCCAGCACCTGCCGGCGGCTGGCCGGGTTGCGCCCGACGAAGCGCTGCGACACCAGGATGCGGTGGCCCTCCCCCACCCCCAGCACGCCCTTGTCGAACAGCTTGTGGTGCAGCGAGCAGAGGCAGAGCCCGTTGTCCACCTCGTCCGGCCCGTCGTGCGACCACCACCGCACGTGGGCCGCCTCCAGCCCCACCGTGCCGGCCCCGAGCGCTCCGTCGTACCCGCAGAAGGCGCACTGGAACTCGTACGCGGTCAGCACGAGTTCGCGCATCCGCCGGTCCCGCCCGCGGCGGGCCGCGGCGGCCGGGGCGGAGCCGGACCGGCCGGGGAGCTCGGCGAGCTCCAGGTCGAGGCCGACCGCCTCGCACAGGTCCACGTGCAGCGAGGGCGGGAAGTGGGTGTCCAGCAGCACCCGGGCCAGCCGCCCCAGCAGCGAGCCGTCCCGCGCCAGTTCGGCCCGCAGCTCGCGGGCGAGCCGGCCGGTCGCCCCGCTCTCGCGCAGCACGGTGATCCCGCTGCCGGGGCTGCCCGGGCCCCGGTCGGTGCTGACCTCCCACACCCCGTCGCTGACCAGGTGGTGGAACGGGTAGGCCGGCGTGGTCCGGTGCCCGGGCCCGTACTCGGCGAGCAGCCGCTGCAGCTCCTGTTCCACCGCGCTGTACCGCAGTGCGCCGTCCGCGTCCTGCTGGTAGCTGCCGAGCGCGTACAGCATCAGCAGCGGCTTGTGCGGCGCCCGCACGCCGTTGCCGCTCCACCGCCGCAGCTTCGCCACCTGATCGAGCCAGTCCATGCGCGTCAGGGTAGTTGCCACCGCCGACGCCGGTCGGCGCCCGGGACTTCAGTCCTCCGCGCGCTGGGTGACCGGGTCCTCGGAGCGGTCGCCGAGGAACTCGTACCAGCGGCGGCTCAGGCAGACGTAGCGGACGTCGGCCTCGACCAGGCCCAGGAAGCCGGACACGGTGTCGGAGAGCCGGGCCCGCAGGCCCTCGTCCGCCAGGTCCCCGTCCTCGGTGAACGCGTGGTGGGCGTTGGCCAGGCTGAACATGTCGGGGTAGACCCGGGTGCCCAGGTGCTCCAGCGGGACGCGCAGCGCCCACAGCCCCCGGTTGCCGCCGACCAGGGAGGGCGACGCGGAGACCAGCAGCGCGTGCTTGGTCTTGAAGGGCTGCGGCTGGACCCGGGAGACCCAGTCGATCGCGTTCTTCAACACGCCCGGGACCGAGGCGTTGTACTCCGGGGAGGAGATGATGAAGGCGTCGCACTGCTCCAGCCGCGCCCGCAGCGCCAGGGCGCCGGCGGGCAGGCCGGCGCCCTGCTCGACGTCGCCGTCGTAGAGCGGCATGTCGAACTCGTGCATGCCGGCCAGGTCGGCGGTGGCCCCGGCGTCGGTCACCAGCCGGGCCACCAGGGCGGCGAGGCGCGCGTTGACCGAGCCGGTCCGCAGTGCGGCGCCGAAGACGAGCACCCGCAGCGGGTCGGGGCGGTCGGCGTTCGTGGTCATGAGGCAGTCCTTGGGGTAGCGGGACGGGTCGGCATCCACTCTGCTCGGGCGCGGGTGGCAGGAGCCCCCGACATGCCGGAGCGGGGCCGAGTTCCGAGCCTTCGTGCCGCGGCACCGATCAACGCCGCGACTTTGACGCATACCTGACCATTCGTGGGGCAGGTATGCCGCCGTGCCTGATCAACGCAGTGAGTTCATCGCCCGCTCTGCCGAGCTGACCGGCTTCTCCGCGGACGAGTTGCTCGCCACCGGCGTGGTGGACGAGTACCTCGCCGTGGTCGTCCGCGAGCTCGGGATCGACCGGTACTGCCGACTGCTGCTGGACGATCCGGACCCGGCCGCTGCCAGGGCGGTCACCCGGCTCTGGTACACGGGCAGTTGGGACAGCGGCGGCGACACCTACGTGGTCTCGCCGCGGGCCTACGCCGCCGGTCTGGTCTGGCGCGCGATCGGGGTGCCGGCGCCCGGGACCGCGGGCGCCGGGTACGGCAGTTGGGCCACGGCGCCGTGACCGGGCCGTACGACGTCGTCGTGGTGGGCGCGGGCGTCGCCGGGTCGCTGGTGGCCAAGCGGCTGGGTGAGCGCGGGCTGCGGGTCCTGGTGCTGGAGGCGGGCGACCGGCACCCCGGCCACCGGGCGGCGCTGGACCACTACTCCACCGCCCCCGCCAAGGTCCCCGGCTCGCCGTACCACCCGCAGCCCGCCGCCCCCTGGCCCGAGGTCACCGACCTGACGGGGCTGCCCGACGGCGGCTTCCGGGCCACCGGCCACCTGCGCCAGCGCGGTGAACTGCCCTACGGCAGCGGGTACCTGCGCGTGAACGGCGGGACCGGCAACGTGTGGACCGGCCTCGCACCGCGGATGCTCCCCGAGGACTTCCGCACCGAGCAGTTCGGCTACGGCCGCGACTGGCCGTTGGGCTACCCCGACCTGGAGCCGTACTACCGCGCCGCCGAACGGGAGTTGGGCGTCTGCGCGGACGTGGCCGAGCAGCGCGCGGGCGTGGGCCTGCCGTTCCCGGACGCCTACGACTTCCCCATGCGCGCCCTGCCGCCGAGCCACCTGGACCAGGTGCTGGCCCGGCAGTTGGACGGGCGCCGGGTGGTGGACCCGGTCGCGGACGAGGCGGTGGAGCTGCGGGTGGTCGGCACGCCGCACGCGCGCAACGGCACGCCCAACCCGGGCTACACCCCGCTCGGCGCGGACGGACGCCCGGACCCCGCCAGCCGCTGCCGGGGCAGCGCCAGCTGCATCCCGCACTGCCCGACCCGGGCCAAGTACACGCCGCTGCGGACCCAGGCCCAGTGGGCCGGCTCGGTCACGCTGCGGGAGCGCGCCGTGGTCTGCCGGGTGCTGGTCGACCCGGCGGGCCGGGCCCGCGGGGTCGAGTACCGCGACCACGCGGGCCGCCCGCACACCGTCGCGGCGCCGACCGTCGTGCTGACGGCGCACGCGATCGAGAACGCCCGGCTGCTGCTCCTGTCCGGTCTGGCCAACCGCAGCGACCAGTTGGGCCGCAACCTGATGGACCATCCGGTGCTGCTCACCTGGGGCCTGCTGCCCGAACGGGTCGGCCCGTACCGCGGGCCCGGCTCGACCTCCGGCTTCGAGGGCTTCCGTGCGGGACCGGGCCGGCGCGCCCGGGCCCCGTTCCGGATCGAGATCGGCAACTGGGGCTGGGTCTGGGCCACCGGCCCGGTGGACGGCGAGGTGGACCGACTGCTCCGCGCGGGCCTCACCGGGCCGGCGCTGCGCGCGGCCCTGGCGGACCGGATCGGACGTCAGTTCACCCTCCAGTTCGAGCTGGAGCAGGCGCCGGACCCCGCCAACCGGGTCACCCTGCACCCGACCGAACGGGACGGCCTCGGCCTGCCCCGCCCACTCGTCGACTACCGGCTCTCGGAGCACGTCAAGGACGGCATGGCCGCGGCGCGGGCCGTCTCCGACCAGCTCTTCGCGCTGCTCGGCGCCGAGGACCACACCGACTACGCGCCGGCCGCCGCCTGGCCGGGCCGGTTCGAGCACCGCGGCCGCAGCTACGGCTACCGGGGCGCGGGGCACGGCGCGGGCACCCACATCATGGGCGGCTCGCCCGTCGACTCGGTGGTCGACCAGTGGCAGCAGTGCTGGGACCACCCCGGCCTGTACGCCGTCGGGTGCGGCAGCATGCCCTCCGTCGCCACCGCCAACCCCACCCTGACCATGGCCGCCCTGGCGCTGCGCAGCGCCGACCGGATCGCGGCGGCCCCGGCCGCCGCCGGCCGCCCCGTCCACCTGTCCCACGGAGGAGCCCTGTGACCGAGCGAGACGAACGCACCACCCCGGGGCGCGCGGGGGCACCCGCCCCCGCCGGGCGCAGCGAGGTGGGCGCATGAGCCCGCTGCCCCTGCCACCGATCGCCGAGCCCTACCACCTGCCGTTCCACTACGGGGCGCTGCACATGGTCGGGGTGGACTGGCTGGTCGACCCCGAGCCGGCCAGGGCGCTGCTGGCCAAGCAGCACCCGGCCCTGGCCGTCGCCGAGTTCGGCGGCCGGGCGCTGGTCTCGCTCAACTTCCAGCTGTACTTCGCGCAGTACGCCACCGGCGGCGGGATCACGCAGGAGGTCGAGTTCACCGTCCTCGCCCACCCGGCCGACGCCGCCGGCCGGGTGCCCGAGGTCGACTACCCGCAGTACGCGCAGGGGTGGGACCAGACCCGGCTGCTCGGGATCGCCCGGCTCCACGTGGTCTGCGACAACCCGATCGCCATCGACGCCGGCCGCCGGCTGTTCGCCGAGCCCAAGTACCCGGGCTGGTTCGAGTGCAGCATGCCCTCCCCCAACGGCCCGCCCTGCGACGCCTGGTCGGTGCGCTGCCGGGACGCCCACGCCGGGCCCGACGGCGCCCTGGTGCGGGAGCCGCACGAGCTGTTCGCCTTCTCGGTCGACCTCGCCGACCTGCCGTCGGTGCCGGTGAACAACAGCCCGGTGACCGGCTACGGCACCACCGCCGAGGGCCGCGCGCTCGCGGGCCCGATGGCGATCCACCAGCCCGGGCGCTGGTGGGGGTTCGACGACCGCACGGCCGAGCGGGCCCGGTTGACCGTCCTGGATCCCACCGGCGGGCTCGGCCGGGACCTGGCGGACCTGATCGGCGAGGCACCCGCCGCCGGCGCCTGGAGCTACCAGTCGGCGCCGGTCGCCGCGCACAACCGCCCGTACTACCTGCACTGAGCGGCCGGGCGGTCGCCCGGTCCGGTCCGCCCCCGGTCCGGCGGCCGCTCAGCCCTGCGCGGCCTCGGCCGCGATCCGCTCGAACTGGGCGCCCATCGCCTCGGCGAGCGCCTGGGCGGCGGAGAGCGGGCGGACCATGACGGTGAACTCGTCGATCAGCCCGTCCTCGTCGAAGTGCAGGAAGTCGCAGCCCTGGATCTCCTTGCCGGCCACGGTGGCGGTGAAGACCAGGGCGTGGTCGCGGCCGCCGGGGTCGGCGATCTCGCGCTGGTAGCTGAAGTCCTCGAAGACCCGCATCACCCCGCGCAGGATCGCGGCGGTGATCGGCTTGCCCGGGTAGGGCTTGAAGGCGACGGGGCTGGTGAACACGACGTCGTCGGCGAGCAGGGCCTCGATGGCTCCGGCGTCGCGGTCCTCGACGGCCTTGCGGAAGGGGTGCACGGGCGGGACTCCGATCCTCGGATACTCAACAAGTTGACTAGCTACGTCCGCGAGTATGGGTGGCGCACGGCGGCGTGTCCAGGCCCGACCGCCCGCTCCCGCCCGCGCCGCCCGGCCCGGCCGCCCCGGTGGGCGCCGGTGCTAGCGTGACCGCATGGCACTTCGCAACGCGGTGATGGCCGCCCTGCTGGAGGGCGAGGCCTCCGGCTACGACCTGGCCAAGGCCTTCGACGCGTCGGTGGCCAACTTCTGGACCGCCACGCCCCAGCAGCTCTACCGCGAGCTGGACCGGATGGCGGCCGAGGGACTGATCGCCGCCCGCGTGGTCGAGCAGGACAAGCGGCCCAACAAGCGCCTCTTCTCGCTCACCGAGGCCGGCTTCGCCGCCGTCCACGCCTACACCGCGGAGCAGTCGAGCAAGCCCAGCGCGATCCGCGACGAACTCCTGGTCAAGGTGCAGACGGTGGACGCCGGCGACGCGGCCGCCGTGCGCGCCGGGATCGCCGAGCGGGTGCTGTGGGCCCGGGCCAAGCTGGCCCGCTACGAGCGGCTGCAGGCCCGACTGCTGGACGGCCGCACCGAGCAGCAGCACCTGGCCGGGGCCGAGCGGATCGGGCCCTACCTGACCCTGCTGCGCGGCATGGCCTTCGAGCGCGAGAACGTCCGCTGGGGCGAGCTGGCGCTGCTCGTCCTGGACCGCCGGGCGGACCGCGCGCAGGGCTGACGGCCCGCCAGGGGCCCGCGCGAGCACCGGACCGCCGTCCGGTCCGGCAGCTCGTGAACCACCAGGACCGGGGAAAATCCGGTGGCCGGCGGTCCCGACCTGCGGGTACGGTCCAACTCCCCTGATCCCGAGACCGAGAGCACCTGCCATGACCAGCCAGTCCCCGACCACCACCCTCTGGCGGCCCACCGGCCCCACCGAGCTGGCCCTGGTCCGCGAGCTGGACTGGCGCGGCTGGCCGCCCCGCCTGCCCGAGCAGCCGATCTTCTACCCGGTGCTCAACGAGGACTACGCGATCCGGATCGCCCGCGACTGGAACGTCAAGCACAGCGGCGTCGGCTACGTGACCCGCTTCGAGGTCGACTCCGCGTTCCTGCGCCGCTACCCGGTCCAGCAGGTGGGCGGGCGGACCATCCTGGAGCTGTGGGTGCCGGCCGAGGAGCTGGACGAGTTCAACGCCCACATCGTCGGCCCGATCGAGGTCGTGCACGAGTTCCGCTGACGGCGGGTCGAGCGGCCCGGGCGAAGCGCCGGCGTCGCACCCGTGAACCCTTGGCGCGGCATGACGAATTCTGCGCTCTTCGGGCCGCGACAGCGCAGCACTGCGCTAGCTTTCCGATGCCGACCGGAGCGGCAGCGAGCGGGCACGAGCGTCCGGGCCACCCCGCTGCGGCCGGCTCCGGCGGGTGCGGCGGACCGGTCGGCACCGTACCGCCGGCGCGGCGGAGGCGGGATGATGGGCCGTCACCATGACATGCCCTCACCAGACCCGGGATTGTGATGAGAAGACTCGGCCTCCGCGCCCTGGCAGTAGCAGCGTCGTTCTCCGCCTTCGTCACCACGGCCTTCCTGACCTGCGCGGTCGCGCCCGCCGCGGCGACCGCGGCGACCACGGTGCAGGCCGGGGCACCCGTCCCGCTCACCGGCCCGCAGTTGGCCGCGTCCTGGACCGGTCCGCTCAGCACCCGCGGCCGCTACATCGTCGACGCGACCGGCAACCGGTTCAAGCTCAAGGCCGGCAACTGGTCCGGCGCCCAGGGCACCTGGGAGGGCAGCGGGGACGCGAACGACCCGGCGAACAACCAGGCCGGGCAGGTCTCGCACAACATCCCGCTCGGCCTGGACCGCGCGCCGCTCACCGAGATCCTGACGGGCTTCCACCAGTTGGGCCTGAACGCGATCCGGCTGCCGTTCGCCGACGCGCTGGTCCACGACACCAGCACCGTGCCCGACGCCGCGGTGGCGGCCAATCCGCAACTGCGCGGCCTGACCCCGCTCCAGGTCTACGACGCCGTGGTGGCCGCGCTCACCGGCGACGGCTTCGCGGTCGTCCTCAACAACCACACCACCGGCTACCGCTTCTGCTGCGGCCTGGACGGCAACGAGCGCTGGAACAGCGGCCAGACCACCCAGCAGTGGGAGGACGACTGGCTGTTCATGGTGAACCGCTACAAGGGCGACAAGCGCGTGGTCGGCGCCGACCTGCGCAACGAGGTCCGCCGCGACACCTGGGACGACCCCAACTGGGGCTGGTACGACGGGCACGACGAGTACGCCGCCTTCGAGGAGGCCGGCAACCGGATCCTGCAGGCCGACCCCGACCTGCTGGTCGTCATGGAGGGGATCAACTGGTACGGCATCCCGTCCGCCCTGTTCAGCCACGGCCGCCCGATGCTCACCCCGGTGGCCACCCTCTCCAACACGCTGATCCAGTCGAACAAGCTGGTCTACTCGGCGCACTTCTACGCCTACACCGGGCCCGCCAACACCGGTGCCGGCAGCGGCGCGGGCGCCACCGGCGACCCGCGCTACGAGGACTTCACCCCCGACCAGCTCGCCCAGGTGGTCGACCAGGAGGCCCTGTTCGTCACCCGGTCCGGCCAGCACTTCACCGCGCCGGTCTGGGTCAGCGAGTTCGGCGCGGCCGGGCGCGGGTCCACCGACGCCAAGGAGCAGGCCTGGTTCGACGCCTTCACCGACATCCTGGTGAAGAACGACACCGACTTCGCGGTCTGGCCGCTGGTCGGCTGGTCGGACGCCAACGGCACCCCCCAGGACAGCTGGGCGATGCTCTCCTACGGCAGCACCGGCAGGCAGCAGGGCGTCGAGGACGGCGGCGACTGGCGGGCCCCCGACTGGAACAAGCTGGTCGGCGCGCCCACGTACACCGGCCAGGTCGCACCGGTCACCCGCTGGAACATGCTCGACCTGGACCACGCCGACTACGACGTCTCCGCGCGCATGCTCGCCCGGTCCGACTGGTCCAGCGGCAACCGGAAGGGCGACTGCCCCGACGGCCAGCGGCTGGCGGGCCTGGGGCGCGGCGACAGCCGGGGCCTGTGCACCGACAGCGGCGAGCCGACCACGGGCGGCACCGCGTGGACCACCGTCACCGACGAGCGCTACGTCACCGAGGGTGACTGGGCGTCGGGCTACAACAAGCTCCAGTGCCCGGACAACACCTTCGCCGTCGGCTACAGCGTCAACGGCAACGCGATGGCCGCCCTGCTCTGCGCACCGGCGGGCCGGTCCCTGCCCACCGCCGGCCACGACACCTGGTTCGACCACGGCGACAACCGCCCCGCCGGCGCCGGATCCACCGGCAGCGACTGGGCGCCCGGCTCCTACAAGGGCCAGTGCGCCGACGGCGAGTACGTCGCCGGCGTCGCCTACACCTGGAAGTGGCTCCAGTACGGCGTCCCCGACGCCCTCCTCTGCCGTCCGCTGTCCTGACCCGCAGCACCCCCGAGCCGCCCGGCCGCACCACTACCCACGTAGGCCGCTTTGATTGCGTATACGCCCTTTGCGCTCCCCTCATTGCTCCCCGGTGCAACCGGGGCGCAGGGTCGGAAGCAGCCCGCCGAGGCGTCACCGAGGCGGGACGACCCAGGAGCACCCCATGGTCATCGTCGAGGACCGCCCCACCGCAGTCGCCCTCCCCGCCCCTGCCGCGAGCCCCGCGGCCACCGCCGGGACGGCCCTGTGCACCATGTCCGCCACGGAGGCCGCCGTGCCGGCCCTGCGGCGGTTCGCCCGCACCGCCGGGCACCACTGGTCCGTCCCCGCGGACACCCTGGACGCCCTGTCACTGGTGGTGACCGAGTTGGTCACCAACGCCGTCCTGCACAGCGGCAGCCCCGACGTCACCGTGCTGCTCGTCCGGCACGGCCCCGCGCTCACCGTGGAGGTCAAGGACTGCGGTCAGTGGCGGGTCCGCGCGGCCCGGCGCCGGGTGCCCGAGGACGCGGGCGCCGCCTGCGGGCGCGGCCTGGACCTGGTGAAACGCCTCACCACGGCCTGGCTGGCCCACCTCTCCCCGGCCGGCACCTGCGTGGTGGCCACCCTCTCGCTGGCGGACTGACCCGCCGCGCTGATTCCCAGGGGCCCAGGTCGCACCTGGGCCCCTGGGAAGGGGGCGGAACTCCCCGCAGCCGGGACGGCGTTCGGGTGGGGCCGGCGCCGGCACCGCCACCTGCGGAGTCCGCCTGGCGATGAAGCCTGCGCGACCTGACGGGCCAGCGTCAAGATATTTACATAATTAATGTCCACCGCTACCGTGCCTCCCATGACCGAGCAGAGCCCCGTCCGCCGAGGGTGCCCAGGTGGCCGCGGTGGACCCCGCGGACCGGCGTCGGCCGGGCGGGCGGCGTGGACGCCGGACCGGCACGGCCCCGTACCGGCGCCGCCCCGCTGGATACCCTGACTCCGACCGGCCGTCAGGACCCACCCGACAGCTCTCCGGAATCGAGGACCCGTGACCGACCCGCACCCCCTGGTCTGGGCACCCGCCGACCACCAGCTCGCCGAAGGCGCCCGCTGGGTGGACGGGCGCCTGGTGCACACCGACATCCTCACCGGGCGCCTCTTCGAGCTGCCGGCCGGCTCCCGCGACCGGCGCGAACTGCTCAGCCTGGACGTCCCGCTGGGCGCCGTCGCCCCGGTCGCCGGTCGGCCCGGGCACTGGATCGCGGCCGCCGGCACCGGCATCGCCCTGCTCGCCCCCGACGGCGGCGTCGAGTGGCTGGCCCGCCCCGAGCAGGACGCCGCCACGCCGGCCCGGATGAACGACGGCGTCTGCGACCCGCGCGGCCGGTTCTGGGCCGGCAGCCTGGCCTACGACACCACCCCCGGCGCCGGCTCGCTCTACCGCACCGACCCCGACGGCTCCGTGCACCGGGTGCTCAGCGGGCTCACCATCGTCAACGGCCCGGCCTTCGGCCCGGACGCCCGCGAGCTCTTCGTGGCCGACAGCGCCGCCGGACGGATCCTGCGGGTCGGCCTGGACGAGGCCGGCGACCCGCGGGAGACCGAGGTGTTCGCCCAGGTCACCGAGGGCGAGCCGGACGGCATGACCGTCGACACCGAGGGCCACCTCTGGGTGGCGGTCTGGGGCGGTGGCGTGATCCACCGCTACGCCCCCGACGGCACCCTGGTGGCCCGCCTCCCCGTCCCCGTCCCCCAGCCGACCTCGGTCTGCCTCCACCCCGACCAGGGCCTGCTCTTCGTCACCTCGGCCGCGATCGGCCTGGCCGACCCCGGGCTCTCCGGCTCGCTGCTGGCGCTGCCGGTCGACGCCCGCGGGCTGCCGGCCACCGCCTACGCCGCGGGCTGACGCCCCGTCACCGTCCGATCCCCTCCAGCTCCCGGACGGTGATCGGGACGTCCCGCGGGTTGAACCGCTCGTACACGTAGAACCAGGATCCGTCCGCGCACCGGATCAGGTACTCCTTGAACGCGCACACCGCCAGGGTGTCCGGGTCCCACACCGCCAGGCCGCTGCCGAGCAGTTCGCGGTACTGCGGGGTGGCGCGCCCGCGCAGCCGGTGGCCGAGCGGGGTGTCCTCACCACCCAACCAGCCCGCGCCGGAGCGCGGGTACAGCACCCGGTTCGCGCTGACCCGGTGCCCCTGGGCGGTGCGCAGCTCGGAGGTGCGCAGGACCAGCGGGACCGACTCGGCCACCGCCAGGGCGCGCCGGGCGGATGCGGGTAACTCACCCACCGTCGCGGGTATCTGGGTGAGCACCCGGACGATGAGCGGCTCCTCCAGCAGGGCCTCCAGCAGGAGCGTGGTGGAGCCGTCGGAACCGAGCAGGAGCCTGGTCACGCTGGGCAGCGAGGACGGGCCGGGCATGGGAGGGCCTCCGGGGAATTCCGGGGAACAGGGGCGCGGGATGCTTCCGCGCCCCTTCATCCTATGAGTTCGCCGGCGAAACCTTCCTGCCCGTCAGCTCCCGCCTACGGCCACGGAGTCGGCGCCGGCGGCGGGACCACGTCGGGCCGGTCCGCGCAGGTGATCGTGTTCGGCAGCTCCCAGGGCGCCAGCCAGGCGCCCGTGGTGCCGCCGCCGGTGTTGCCGCCCAGGTCGGTCAGGCCGAACTCGGAGCCGGCCGCGGTGAAGTGGAACGACCCGCAGTTGTTCACCCCGACCGCGCCGACGTTGCGCGCCACCACGTTCTGGAAGGTCGCCCCGCCCGCCGCCCGGGCGCTGACCACGTCCGTGCCGGTGCCGTCCACCTGGATGTCCTTGAAGTGCACGTTGCTGATCGTGTACTGGTCCTTCACCGGCCAGTCGGAGACCATCATGATCGCGGCGTAGGTGTTGTCCAGGAAGTGGTCCCCGGTCACCTCCACGTCGGCGTCCAGGCTGTGCTGCTGGGCCATCAGCCAGATCGCGCCCAGGCCGATCTTCCAGTTGAGCTCGAACGTGCCGGCCCGGACCGTGGTGTTGTCGGTCACCTTCTCGGTGCCGGCGAACGGGACGGCGTCGAACCGGGTGCCCAGGTGGATCGCGCTGCCCTCGCGGATCGGGTCCGCGACCAGGTTGCCGTTCACGGTCAGGTCGGTGCCGCCGTACAGCGCGATGCCGTTGGCCAGCACCGGGGTCTGCACGGTGTTGTGGTCGATCAGGTCGCGCTGGTCGGCGGCGGGCTGGGACCAGAGCGCGATGCCGTCGTCGCCGGTGTTGCGGACGAAGTTCTGGCTGACCGTCGAATCGGTCACGCCGCCGTGGAAGTTGATCCCGTCCGCGACGGTGTCGGCGATCTGGTTGCCGGTGATCCGCAGGTGCGACATCGGGCCGTCCAGCCAGACGCCCACCTTGGTGTGGTGGATGTACAGGCCCTCGATGCTGGAGTCGCTGAACGCGCCGCCGACGCCGTTGACCTGGTCGGTGTCGATCCGCTCCCGCACGTCGCCCTCGATGGCGAAGCCGGACAGGTGCACGTCGTGGCTGCCGCCGTCCGCCGCCGACTTGCCGTAGAAGCCGACCCCGGTGTGCACCGAGCCGTCGGGAGCCGGCTGGTCCAGCGTCACCTGGTGGCCCTTGATGACGGTGTACCAGCTGCCCGCGCCCTGGACGGTCACGTGGTCGACGACGATGTGCCGGTTCACCTGGAAGGTGCCCGGCGGCACGTAGACCGGCCGCCCGGTCAGCCGGGCCACCGCGATCGCGGCGTCGAAGGCGTCGGAGCTCTCCCGGCGGCCGCTCGGGTCGGCGCCGAAGTCGACCACGTTCAGCGCCCGGTCCGGGGCCCGCTCGGGCCGCTGGACCCGCTGGCTGTCCAGCACGTCGACGGTGGTGGCCACCGCCCCGGCGCCGGTCGGCACCTGCAGCCGCACCACGTCGCCGGCCTGGTAGGTGTGGTCGAGCAGCAGCCGCTGCTCGTCGTAGAAGTGGCTGGGCCGGAACGGCGTCGGGAAGGTCGGCGCCGGGGTCGTCTGGTTCGGCACGCAGCCGCACTCGGTGGTCCACCAGTCCGGGTGCAGCGGGCCGGCGGCGGGGTCGTTGCTGAACGGGTACTCGTTGTACAGCCAGGCGTACTGCGAGGTCAGCGTCATGCTCTGGCGGTGGTGGCCGTTGACCGTGACGTCCAGCGGGGCGGTCCGACCGCCGCCGCCGGGCGCGTCCGGGATGCTGTAGCGCACCGTGATCGCGTTGGTCGCGGCCGGCAGCGTGAACTCGACGTACTGGCCGGGGGCGAGGGTGACGGCGCTGCGGCCGGTGGCCTCGGAGGCCAGGGTGTACGGGGTGGTGTCGGACGCGAGCACGGTGCCGTCGGTGACGGCGTCGCCGGCGCGCTGCTCGGCGAAGTCGACGGCCGCGCCGCGCCCGGCGACCAGGGCCGGGTCGAGGCCGGCCCGGGTGACCGCCGGACCGGCGGCCGGGTGGCGGTTCCCGTCGGCGTGCGCGACGCCGATCGGGGCGGCGGCGAGCAGGCCGGCGGCCAGCGCTGCCGCGCCGAGTCTGCGGCTGGAGGGGGTGACCATCAGTTCTCTCCTAAGGGGACGTCAGACCTGGAGCCAGAGGGCGGTGTCCGGCGGCACCTCACCGGCGGCGCCGAGCGGACCGCTGGCGAGCAGCACGGTGCCGGGGACCGGCAGTTCGACCGCACGGTCCGAGAGGTTGACCACGCACGCGAACGACTCGCCGCGCCGGAAGGCCAGCACCCCGGCGGGCGCCTCCAGCCAGCTCAGCTCGCCGCCGCGCAGCTCGGCCAGGTCGCGCCGGGCGTGCAGCGCGGAGCGGTAGAGCGCCAGCATCGAGTCGGGGTCGTCCTGCTGCGCCGCCACGGTGTGCGCGTGCCACTGCGCGGGCTGCGGCAGCCACGGCTCGGCGGTGGCGTCCGCCGGGCTGAACCCGAACGGCGCGGCGGCGCCGGACCACGGCAGCGGCACCCGGCAGCCGTCCCGGCCGGGGTCGGCGGGGTTGCGCCCCTTGCGCTCCCACATCGGGTCCTGGCGCAGCTCGTCGGGGATCTCCTCGACCTCCCACAGGCCGAGCTCCTCGCCCTGGTAGAGGTAGACCGAGCCGGGCAGCGCCTGGGTGAGCAGCGCGGCGGCGCGGGCCCGGCGGGCGCCGAGCGCCAGGTCGACCGGACGGCCGTGGTGGCGGGCGTAGATGGCGAAGGAGGTGTCCTCCCGGCCGTACCGGGTGACCACCCGGTCCACGTCGTGGTTGGACAGCACCCAGGTGGCCGGCGCGTGCACCGCGCGGTGCAGCCGCAGCGTGTCGTCGATCACCGCGCGCAGCGCCTTGGCGTCCCAGGCGCACTCCAGGTAGGGGAAGTTGAAGATGGTGTGCAGCTCGCCCGGGCGCAGGTAGCGGGCCAGCCGCTCGGCGTCGGGCAGCCAGACCTCGCCGATCAGCACCCGGCCGCCGGAGTAGGAGTCGGCCACCCGGCGCCAGGAGCGGTAGACCTGGTGCACCTCCTCGCGGTCGGTGTAGGCGCGCTCCTCGGGGTCGTCCACCGGCAGCGCCGGGTCCTTGATCAGCAGGGCGGCCGAGTCGACCCGGAAGCCGTCGGCGCCGCGGTCGAACCAGAACCGCAGCACCCGCTCGAACTCGTCCCGCACCTCGGGGTGGTCCCAGTTGAAGTCGGGCTGCTCGGGGGCGAACAGGTGCAGGTACCACTCCCCCGGGGTGCCGTCCGGGTCGGTCGTGCGGGACCAGGCCGGGCCGCCGAAGAAGCCCTGCCAGTTGGTCGGCGGCAGCTCCCCGTCGGCGCCGCGGCCGGGGCGGAACCAGAACCGCTCGCGCTCCGGCGAGCCGGGTCCGGCGGCCAGCGCGGCCCGGAACCACGGGTTCTGGTCCGAGGTGTGGTTCGGGACCACGTCGACGACGACCCGGATGCCGAGGGCGTGGGCCTGTCGGATCAGCTCCTCCGCCTCGGCGAGGGTGCCGAACAGCGGGTCGATCTGCCGGTAGTCGGCCACGTCGTAGCCCGCGTCGGCCTGCGGTGAGGCGTACCAGGGGTTGAACCAGATGGCGTCGATGCCGAGTTCGGCGAGGTAGGGCAGGCGTGCCAGGACCCCGGCCAGATCGCCCACGCCGTTGCCGTCGGCGTCGGCGAAACTGCGGGGGTAGATCTGGTAGATCGCGGCGTGGCGCCACCAGTCGAGCGCCTGCGCTCCGGGGACGGGCACGGTGGACCTGCTTTCTGTAGTTCCGTCGGAGGGGGCCGCCGCCCCGGCCCGCACCGGTCAGGGCGGCTGGGACGGGGCGGCGGGGCACGAGTCAGCTGACAGCGAGTCAACTCGTGAGGGGGTGACTCAGCCCTTCAGGCTGCCGGCGGTGAGACCCGCCATGATGTTGCGCTGGAAGACCAGGAACAGCGCGATGGTCGGGATCGAGGCCAGGAAGAGGCCGGCGATCAGCGAGTTCTGCGGCATCGAGGTGGCGGCGGTGTTCACGCCCACGTTGAGCGTCTCGTGCGAGGGCACCGTGATCAGCGGCCAGAGGAAGTCCTTCCAGACCGCGACCAGGCCGAAGATCGAGACGACGCCGAGGATCGGCCGGGAGATCGGCAGCACCACCGACCACAGGGTGCGCAGCGGGCCCGCGCCGTCGATCGCGGCCGCGTCCAGCAGTTCGTCCGGGATCGAGTCGAAGAACCGCTTGAGCAGGAAGACGTTGAAGGCGTTGGCCACCGTGGGCAGCCAGATCACCCACGGGGTGTCCTGCAGGTTCCAGTGCACCAGCGGCAGGTCGAGCACGGTGAGGTACTGCGGGATGACCAGCGCGGCGGCCGGGATCATCATCGAGGCCAGCATCATGCCGAGGATCACGTTGCCCAGCACGGGGCGCAGCTTGGACAGCGAGTAGGCCGCCGCCACGCAGAAGATGAGCTGGAACAGCAGCGCGCCGCCGGCGTACACCGCGGTGTTCAGCAGCAGTTGCGCCATGCCGAGCCGGGACCAGGCCTCGGTGAACGCCTGGAAGCTCGGGTGCGACGGGAACAGCGTGGGCGGGGTGCGCACCAGCTCCTGGGAGGACTTGAATCCTCCGGTGGCCATCCAGTAGAGCGGTCCGAGGAAGCTCACCGTGGCGCCGGCCAGGACCAGGGCGAGCACGGCCCGGTAGGTCCGCCGCCCGCGCGGGCGGGCCAGCTGCACCGGGGAGATCAGGGTGCGGGTGGTGGAAGCCATCTCAGTCCTCCCGACCGCGGCGCTCGAGCCACAGGTAGAGCGCGGAGAAGCAGCCGAGGACCAGGAGCATGATCACGCCCAGGGCTGCCGCGGTGTTGAACTTGTCGTAGTTGAAGGCGTAGTCGTACAGGAGGTAGACCACGGTGGTGGTGGAGCCCTGCGGGCCGCCGCCGGTGAGCACGAAGGACTCGGTGAACATCTGCATGGTGGCGACCACCTGCAGCATCAGCATCAGCGAGAGGATCAGCCGGGTCTGCGGCACGGTGACGTGCCAGATCCGCTGCAGCAGGTTGGCGCCGTCGAGTTCGGCCGCCTCGTAGAGCTCGCCCGGGATGCCCTGCAGCGCGGCCAGGTAGACCAGGGTGGCGCTGCCCATGTTGCCCCAGGTGGAGACCAGCACCAGCGAGGGCATCGCGGTGCCCTTGGCGGCCAGCCAGCTGGAGGTCGGCAGGTGCAGCGCGTGCAGCACCTGGTTGAACAGGCCGTAGCCCGGGTCCATGAAGTACTTGAAGAGCAGGATCCCCGCGACCGGCGGCAGCATCACCGGCAGGTAGACCAGGATCCGCAGGTAGCTCTGGGCGTGCCGCAGTTCGTTGATCACGATCGCGGAGACGAACGGGACGACGAACCCGATCACCAGGGCGATCCCGGTGAACTCCAGGGTGTTGCCCCAGGCCGACCAGAACTCCGGGTCCGCGGTGATCTGGCGGTAGTTGGCCAGGCCCACCCAGGTGGTCTGGCCGTGGTGCACCCGTTGGAACGACATGGTGATCTCGCGGACCATCGGGTACCAGGTGAACAGCACGAAGCAGAGCAGTGCTCCGGCCAGGAACCCGTGTGCGCGCAGGTTCCGCGACACGGCGCGGCGCCAGGCGGCGGCGGGACGCGCTCGGCGCGGCCGGGCGGCGCGGGTCCGCTCGCGCGTCAGCGTGACAGCCATGGGTGTGACTCCTCGGGGATCGTGGTGGTGCGGGCCGCCCGGCCGGGCCGGGTGCTGTGCACGGCCCGGCCGGGGGCGGTCACTGGTTGGCCAGGATCTTGTTGGCCTGGGACTCGGCGGTGGACAGCAGGCTGTCGACGTTGGCGTTCGGGTCGGTCAGCGCACCGGACATCGCGGAGTCGAGCACCTTGTAGAGCTGCTGGGCGGCCGGCGGCTCGTTCACCGAGGTGGTCGGGTTCTTCACGTAGGGGTCGTAGTTGGACAGCGGCAGGTTGCCGTTGGTCTTCAGCGAGGTGGTGATGGCCTGGATCTGCGGCGAGTCGGCGGACCAGAAGTAGGGCTGCGGGACCGAGATGGCCACCGGGTCCTTGCTGGAGCCGGCCAGCGTCTTGGACCGGGCGAAGTTGAACTGGCCCTGGTCCGGGGTCAGGTACTCGAAGTCGATCCAGGCGATCTCCGCCTTGATCTGGTTGGGGGTCTGCCCCTTCTTGAAGTAGTAGAGGTCGCCACCGCCGAGGCTGGAGGCCGGGCCGCTGGCACCGGGCATCGCGCCGACGCCGAAGGCGTCCTTGTTCGCGCCGAGCACCTCGATCAGGCGCTTGACCACGTCGGGAGCGCCGATGAACATGCCGACCTTGCCGGTGGCCAGCGGCGGGAAGGCGTCGGCCCACTGGGTGATCGGCGCGGCGGCGATGCTCTGGTCGGTGAACCGCATGTCGTGCAGCCGCTGCAGGACCTGCTTGCCCTGCGGGGAGTTGAAGGCGGCCTTGGTGCCGTCGTCGTTCACCATCTTGCCGCCGAGGCTGTACAGCTCCGAGGTGAAGTGCCAACCGCCGGTGTTGCCGCCGCTGTAGTCCTCGTAGCCGGTGACGCCGTTGCCGAGCGCGGCGATCTTCTTGGCGTCGGCCTGCAGCTCGTCCCAGGTGGTCGGCGGCTTGTCCGGGTCCAGGCCGGCCTGCTTGAACAGGTCGCGGTTGTAGACCAGGCCGGTGCTGTAGTAGTTGATCGGCAGCGCGTACACCTTGTTGTCGGCGCTGATGTTCTGCTTGACGCTGGTCAGCATGCTGGAGTAGCCGGGGACCGTCTGGTCGTTGACGTAGCCGCTGATGTCCACCGCGTCGGCGGAGTTGAGCGTCTGCTCGCGGTCGGTGAAGTACGCGTGGAACGCGCCGGTCTCGTCGTGCGCCTTGTACTCGGCGGTCTGCTGGGCCGGGACCTCGCACTGGCCGACGTAGGGCTTCGCGTTGATCGTGACGTTGGGGTACTTGACCTTGAAGAGTGCGATGTCGTCGGCGTAGTTGGCCTTGCCGGCCGCCTGGTCCGCGCCGGGGGCGCAGTCGATCGAGATCGTGACGGTGGCGTTCGGGTCGAGCGGCTTGCCGTCCGCGACCCCGTCGGCGGCGTTGCCGGACGGCTTGCCGCTCGACGAGCTGCTGCCGCAGGCCGCCGTGCCCAGGAGCATCCCCGCCGCGAGGGCGACTGCGGCGAATCTTCGCGAAGCGTTCTGGTTCATGCGTGGGACCCCATGTCGTGGTGCGAGGTGGATGGCGCGGGAGCGGGCCGGGACGGACGGCGGGTGACGCGGTGCTTGCCACAACCGCGACGTCCTTCGGTAACGCGGCCGACATCCGGCGTGTGGAGAACGTAGGCCGGGAAACGAGAGATTGCAAGAGCTCGACACAAAGCCGCAAAGACACGACTTCATTACGGCGGTCACGGGCGAGGAGCCGCGCGACCGGTCCCGCCGCTTGCTGGGGCCTGCTCTACTCTTGCGCCATGAAGAGCAGACTCGCCGAGGTGGCGCAGAAGGTCGGGGTCAGCGAGGCCACGGTGAGCCGGGTCCTCAACGGGCGCCCCGGGGTGGCCGAGAGCACCCGCAACGCGGTGCTCACCGCGCTCGACGTGCTCGGCTACGAGCGCCCCACCCAGCTGCGCGGCGAGCGGGCCCGGCTGATCGGCCTGGTGCTGCCCGAGCTGCAGAACCCGATCTTCCCGGCGCTGGCCGAGGTGGTCGGCGGGGCGCTGGCCCAGCGCGGCTTCACCCCGGTGCTCTGCACCCGCACGGCCGGCGGCCTGTCCGAGGCGGACTACGTCACGATGCTGCTCGAACAGCAGGTCTCCGGCGTGGTCTTCGCGGGCGGCCACTTCGCCGAGGCGGACGCCCCGCACGAGCACTACGAGCAGTTGCGCGAGCGCGGCGTGCCGGTGGTGGTGCTCAACGCGGCCGTCGACCACCTGGGCTTCCCGCAGGTCGCCACGGACGACGCGGTCGCGGTGGAGCAGGCCTTCAGCCACCTGGCCGCGCTCGGGCACGAGCGGATCGGCATGATCGTCGGCCCGGCCGACCACATCCCCTCGCGCCGCAAGCTGGCGGCCTTCGCCCAGCAGTACCGGCGACTGGGCCGCGAGGTGGCGCCCGAGTGGATCGCGCACGCCCTGTTCGCCCTGGAGGGCGGGCGGGCCGCGGCCAGCCGGATGATCCAGGCCGGCGTCACCGGGATCATCTGCGGCAGCGACCCGCTGGCGCTGGGCGCGATCCGGGCCGCCCGGCGGGCCGACCTGTCCGTCCCCGGCGACGTCTCGGTGGTCGGCTTCGACGACTCGGCCTTCATGAACTGCACCGAACCGCCGCTGACCACGGTCCGCCAGCCGATCGAGGCGCTCGGCCGGGCCGCGGTCGCCCTGCTGATGCGTCAGGTCGAGGGCGCCGAGGTCAGCCCCGAGGAGCTGCTCTTCGAGCCGGAGCTGGTGGTGCGCGGCTCCACCGGTCCCGCGCGCGGCAGCATCTGACACGCCGTCGCCCGGACCACCCCAGTGCCCTGTCGCACACCTGCGACAGGGCACTGGCATGTGCGCGCACCCCATTGACTCCCTCGACAAGGCTCTGTAACTTCCTCGCAAAGCTGTGGAAATCCGCGTCAGACTTCGGTCTGTCTGGCGATGGACGACCGTCAGCTGTCCGCGAGGGAGCCCGGGTCAGGGGCGGCTCGCCTCGGCATCCGTGGGATAGGAACCGAGGGACATGAGTACAGTGCAGTCAACGCCGGCACCGCGGCAGCCGCGCAGATCAGCGCCGCCCGGCCCGGCCCGAACCAACCCCACCACCCGAACGCCCCGGCTCCGGGAGCTCGTCGCCGCACTGCTCGCAGTGCTGGCGCTGTGCGTCTCGGTCCTGGGCACCACCGCCGGGCCGGCCACCGCGGCCGCCACCAACCTGGCGCTGGGCAAGACCGCCACCACCTCCAGCAGCAACGGCCAGTACGTCGCCGGCAACCTCAACGACGGCTCGCAGAGCAGCTACTGGGAGAGCGCCAACGGCACCTTCCCGCAGTGGGCGCAGATCGACCTCGGCGCGACCGCCTCGGTCAACCAGGTCGTGCTGAAGCTGCCGACCTCCTGGAGCGCGCGCTCGCAGACCCTGTCGGTGCAGGGCAGCACCGACGGCAGCAACTTCGCCACCATCACCGCCTCCAGCAGCTACACCTTCGACCCGGCCTCCGCCAACACCGTGTCGATCAACTTCGGTGCCACCAGCACCCGGTACCTGCGGGTCAACATCACCGCCAACAGCGGCTGGAGCGCCGCCCAGCTCTCCGAGTTCGAGGTCTACGGGGCCACCGCCTCCACCACCAACCTCGCGCTCGGCAAGACCATGAGCGACTCCGGCCACAACCAGAACTACGTGGCCGCCAACGCCAACGACGGTGACGCGAACACCTACTGGGAGTCCGCCAACAACGCCTTCCCGCAGTGGCTCAAGGTGGACCTCGGCGCCTCCGTCGCGGTGAACCAGGTGGTGCTCAAGCTGCCGCCGAGCACCTCGTGGAACGCGCGCACCCAGACCCTGGCCGTGCAGGGCAGCACCGACGGCACCAGCTTCACCGACCTGGTTCCCTCGGCCGGCTACACCTTCGACCCGGCCACCGGAAACACCGTCACCATCAACTTCGGCCAGGCGACCACCCGTTACCTGCGGCTGAACGTCACCGCCAACACCGCCTGGCCCGCTGCCCAGCTCTCCGAGTTCGAGGTCTACGGCCCGAGCAACGCGGTGCAGCCGCCGAACGCACCCACCAACCTGGCCTACACCCAGAGCGCGGGCGGCGCGGTCACCCTGACCTGGACCGCCTCCACCAGCACGGGCGTGGCCGGCTACGACATCTACGCCAACAACGCGCTGCTCACCTCGGTCCCGGCCAGCGCGACCAGCTACACCGACAACCCGGCCAGCACCGCCACGGTGACCTACTTCGTCCGGGCCAAGGACGCGGCCGGCAACCAGTCCGGCAACAGCAACAGCGTGACCCGCACCGGCTCGCAGGCCACCGCGCCGACCGCGCCGAGCAACCTCGCCTACACCCAGCCGGCCTCCGGGCAGGTCAAGCTGACCTGGTCGGCCTCCTCCGACGCGGTCGGCGTGACCGGCTACAACGTCTACCGCAACAACACCAAGCTGGCCTCGGTCAGCGGCAGCACGCTCAGCTACACCGACGCGGTGGCCGACACCCAGACGGTCTCCTACTACGTGACGGCGACCAACGCCGCCGGCCTGGAGTCCGCGCAGTCCAACACCGTCACCCGCACCGGCTCGGGCGGGTCCTCGACCAACCTGGCCCTGCACAAGCCGGTCGACGGCACCGCCAACACCTACACCTTCGCCCCCGCCAACGCGAACGACGGGGACACCACCACCTACTTCGAGGGCGCCTCCTACCCCTCGCAGGTGACCGTCCACCTGGGCGCCGACGCGGACCTCAGCTCGGTCAAGGTCAAGCTCAACCCGGCCTCGGCCTGGGGGGCGCGCACCCAGACCATCGCGGTGCTCGGCCGTGGGCAGAGCTCCTCGACCTTCAGCACCCTGGTCGCCGCCCAGTTGTACTCCTTCGACCCGAGCGCCAACCAGAACACCGTCACCATCCCGGTCAGCGGCCGGATGGCCGACATCGAGCTCTCCATCACCGCCAACAGCGGTGCGCCCGGCGGCCAGGTCGCCGAGTTCGAGGTCTACGGCACCCCGGCCCCCAACCCGGACCTGAGCGTCGCCTCCAGCTCCTGGAGCCCGGCCTCCCCGGTCGAGACCGACTCGATCACCGCCTCCGCCGTGGTGAAGAACGGTGGCACCGCCCCCTCAGTTGCCACCGACGTCAACTTCTACCTCGGCAGCACCAAGGTCGGCTCCACCACGGTCGGCGCGCTGGCCCCCGGTGCCACCCAGACGGTCTCCGCCGTGATCGGCACCCAGACCGCCGGCAGCTACCAGCTCACCACCAAGGTCGACGAGTCGAAGAAGAACTTCAACCTGACCGCCGACCAGAACTACACCAACAGCACCGCCCTGGTGGTCGCCCCGGTGCAGTCCGCCGACCTGGTCGGCACGCTGAACTGGACCCCGAGCACCCCGGCGGCCGGCAACTCGGTCACCTTCACCGCCACGGTGAAGAACCAGGGCACCATCGCCACCACCTCGGGCAGCCACGGGATCACGCTGACCCTGCTGGACGCCAACGGCGCCACGGTCACCACGCTGACCGGCTCGGTGAGCGGCGCGATCGCGGCCGGCGCCACCGCGGCCCCGGTCACCCTCGGCTCCTGGACGGCCGTCAACGGCAAGTACACCGCGCACCTGGTGCTCGCCGCCGACGCCAACGAGCTGCCGATCAAGCAGTCCCACCTGACCAGCGACACCCCGGTGTTCGTCGGCCAGGGCGCCAACATGCCCTACGACTCCTACAAGTCCACCGACGGCACCCTCGGCGGTTCGGCCGCCGTGGTCGGCCCCAACCGCACCATCGGCGACATCGCCGGCGAGGCCACCCAGCGCAAGGCCGTGACCCTGAACAACACGGGCGACTCGGTGAGCTGGACCTCGCGCGAGTCGAGCAACACCTTCGTGCTGCGCTACTCGATCCCGGACGCGGCGGGCGGCGGCGGCACCAGCGCCACCCTCGACCTGTACGCGAACGGCCAGTTGGTCCAGCCGCTCAACCTGTCCTCGCACTACGCCTGGCTGTACGGCTCGGAGACCAGCCCGGGCAAGAGCCCGAGCGCCGGCGGGCCCCGGCACATCTACGACGAGTCCAGCTTCCTGCTGAACCAGTCGTACCCGACCGGCACCGTCTTCACCCTGAAGAAGGACTCCGCCAACTCCTCGCAGTACGCGATCGACTTCATGAACCTGGAGCAGGCCACCCAGGTGGCCAACCCGGACCCGGCCCACCTGGTGGTCCCGGCCGGCTTCGCCCAGCAGGACGTGCAGAACGCCCTGGACAAGGTGCGGATGGACACCACCGGCACGCTGACCGGTGTCTACCTGCCCGCCGGTCAGTACGCGGTCACCGGCCGCCTGACCGTCTACGGCAAGCCGGTCAAGGTGGTCGGCGCCGGCGTCTGGTACAGCCAGTTCGTCGCGCCGCAGAGCCAGACCGACACCGACACCGGCTGGGACCTGCAGTCCGGCGCCTCCGGCTCGACCTTCACCGGGTTCGCCTGGTTCGGCAACTACAACACCCGCCAGGACGGCCCCGGCCACACCTGGGACCTGCGCAACCAGTCCAACATCACCATCGACAACGTGTGGATCGAGCACAACGTGGTCGGCGTCTGGGGCTCGTCGAACGTGCAGAACTCGACGTTCACCAACATGCGCATCCGCGACACCATGGCGGACGGGATCAACCTCACCAACGGCAGCCAGGGCAACCTGATCTCCAACGACGAGGCCCGCAGCACCGGTGACGACAGCTTCGCGCTGTTCGCGGCCCAGGACCAGAACCCGGGCAGCAAGCTGGAGAACAACACCATCCAGAACGTCACCTCGATGACCCCCTGGCGGGCGGCGGGCGTGGCGATCTACGGCGGTGGCGGCAACACCGTGCAGAACTTCACGGTCTCCGACACCCTCTGCTACTCGGGCCTGACCATCTCGTCGCTGAACTTCGGCTTCGCGTTCGAGGGCTTCGAGTCCACCCCGCAGACCACCATCCGCAACTTCACCCTGGCGCGGGACGGCGGCCACTTCTGGGGCAGCCAGGTGTTCGGCGCGATCTGGGCCTTCTCGGCCACCCAGCCGTTCCAGGGCATCCGGGTCAGCGACGCGAGCATCACCGACCCGACCTACAGCGGCATCATGTTCCAGACCGACTACTCGGGCGGCACCGCGCTCAACCCGGTGACGGACACCGTCTTCACCAACACCACCATCACCGGTGCGCACGCCCTCAACGACGCCTACGGCACCGGGAAGTCCGGCTACGGCATCTGGGCCAACCCGCTGCCCGAGTCGGGCCAGGGCCCGGCGGTCGGCTCGGCCACCTTCAACCACCTGGTGGAGAACAACAACGACGTGAACATCCAGAACACCACCTCCACCTTCACCGTCACCGTCAACCCGTAACCCGACCCCGCACGCAGTCCGGCGCGGCCCCCTTCCGGGGGTCGCGCCGGACCCGTTCGCGGGGTCGGTCGGGCGGTCAGCGCGCCCCGCCGTTCAGCCCGGGCCGGTCGAAGGTGGCCGGCACCGGGAGCGTGGCCCAGTGCGGCAGCGGCCAGGCGACCGCGAAGGCGCGCCCGATCACGTTCTTCACCGGGACGAACCCGCCGTCCGGATCGTCCGTGTGGTAGCGCGAGTCGGCCGAGTCGTTGCGGTGGTCGCCCATCACCCACAGCTTGCCCGCGGGCACCTTGACCGTCCCCACCGGGTGGTCCCCGCACGGCGTCGCCCCGGGGTAGAGGTAGGGCTCGTCCAGCGCCACCCCGTTGACCCGGACCGGCGCGCCGGCCTCGCAGTCCACGGTGTCGCCGCCGACCGCGATCACCCGCTTGATCAGGTCCTTCTCGTCCGCCGCCGGGGCCAGGCCGACGAAACTCAGCACCTTCTGCAGGTCGTTGGACTTCGGGGTCGGCTCGTCCCGCAGCCAGTCGCCCGGGTCCCGGAACACCACCACGTCCCCGCGCTCGGGCTGGGCCCCGAACCAGGGCGTGAACTTGTCCACCAGCACCCGGTCGCCCACCTGCAGCGTGTTCTCCATCGAGCCCGAGGGGATCGAGAACGCCTGCACGAAGAAGGTCTTGATGCCCAGCGCCAGCACCAGGGCCACCGCCACCAGCACCAGCACCTCCTGCCACCACGGCCGCTTCGTCCGCACCCGCCCGGCCCGGCCCCGGCGCCGCCCCGGCTGCCGCCCCGGGCCGCTGTGCCGGTCCTCGTCCGCCGCGATCCCCAGCCCAGCACTCATGGCGGGCTCCCCTCCGTGCCGTCCCCGTATCGGTCGCGTCGAGTATCCCGGGGCAGCCGTTCGTTGACGGTAAGGATCACCGCCGCCGGACCGGCCCGCAGGTCCGCCGGCGGGCCGGGCCGCTGATCGCCTACGGTGCGGCCGGTGCCGCCGGGGCGACGGCTGGGTGGCTGAACGCGCCGTTGGTGGCGGCGAGTTCGACGGCGGCTGCGGTCCAGGCGGCGCCGAACGCCCAAGTGGCGAGCCATTCGCAGAGGTAGACCGGGTGGACCGTCCAGTCGGCGCCGAGGTGGGTCAGCGAGGCGACCACGGCCAGCACCAGGAAGAGCGGGATGAGCAGACCCGCCGTCAGGTAGCCGCGGGCCACCCACGGGCGCCGGGCGTAGTGCGGGTCGCGGAACGAGACGATCGAGAACAGCGCCAGCACCAGGTAGACCAGCGCGGCCAGCACCAGGTGGACCACCCCGACGGCGGACCGGAAGGCGGTCGCGTGCACGGGCGCGGTCGGGCAGAGCGCCACGCCGACCGCGCACACCCCGGCGGCCGTGCTCCACCGGTCGTCCCGGCGGTCGAACCGGTAGCAGATCAGGAACACCCCGAGGGCGCACAGGCTGCCGACGAAGACGTTGCGGGTGCTCGTGTAGTAGGAACCGCTCATCGAGACCGGCCAGACGCCGCTGGTGCCCAGCCCCCGGAACTCGGCGAACAGCCAGTTCCCGAACGGGAGCACGACCGGGAGCAGGATGCCGATCAGGCCGACCCCCAGGCGCAGGAAGGTGACGGTCCGTTCGTCCTGCGGATCGGAGCCGGTGTCTGAGTCGCGGGTCGGGGTTCTGCCGGTACGCCAGGTGGGGATCACGGACGCCTCCTCGCACTTCACTGCCGCTGTTGTACCCGTTTCCCCCCAGGGGTCCAACCACCGGATCG
This sequence comes from Kitasatospora sp. NPDC058965, assembly GCF_042741245.1. Lineage (NCBI taxonomy): Bacteria > Bacillati > Actinomycetota > Actinomycetes > Kitasatosporales > Streptomycetaceae > Kitasatospora > Kitasatospora sp. NPDC058965. The sequence goes on along the minus strand of NZ_JBHYKG010000028.1, from coordinate 13,669 downwards.
GGCGGTTTCGCCGGCGCAACCCCAGCCGCCCCCGCCGCTCGATCCGCAGTCGAGCGGGCCTCAGGTCACCTTGGTGACAAATCGTGTCATGGCCATTGACCCCACTGCGAACCAGTGGGTAACTTCCCGGCCAGTAACTTCGCGGAAACATGTCCGGCCCGCCCCCACGGTCCGGTCTGTCCACTGTCCCTTGGCACAGCCCCCACCCCTGGTTTCAAGGAGACCCGCATGTCCCTGCGCGCGCGCACCCGCCGCCTGGCCGCCACCGTGGTGGCCGCCGTCACCCTGGCCGGCCCGCTCCTCGTGCTCCCGGCCCAGGCCCACGCCGACGCCCCGCTCGACTACGTCGCCCTCGGCGACAGCTACAGCGCCGGCTCCGGCGTGCTGCCGCTCGACCTGAGCGCCCCGCTGGAGTGCGCCCGGTCCAGCGTCAACTACCCGCACGACCTGGCCGCCTCGGCCGGCCTGAACCTCACCGACGCCACCTGCGGCGGGGCCCAGACCAAGGACTTCGCCGGCTCCCAGTACCCCGGCGTGGCCCCGCAGTTGGACGCCCTCGACGTCGGCACCGACCTGGTCACGATGACCATCGGCGGCAACGACAGCAACACCTTCATCAACGCGATCCTGGCCTGCGGCTCGGCCGGCGTGGTCACCCTCGGCTTCGGGCACCCGTGCCAGAGCATCTACGGCTCCAGCTTCGACGACACCATCGACTCCACGACCTACCCGGCGATCCGCTCGGCGCTGGCCGCCGTCCGGGCCAAGGCGCCCAACGCGCGGGTGGCGATCCTCGGCTACCCGTGGATCGTGCCGGCCCAGGCGGTGTCCGGCTGCTTCGCCAAGATGCCGATCGCCTCCGGCGACATCCCGTACCTGCGCGACCTGGAGTCCCACCTGAACGCCGCCGTGCAGCGCGCGGCCGCCGACACCGGTGCCACCTACGTCGACATGTCGACCGCATCCGACGGCCACGACGCCTGCCAGCCGGTCGGCACCCGCTGGATCGAGCCGGTGCTCTGGGGCAGCAACTACGTGCCGGTCCACCCGAACGCGATCGGCGAGGCCGCGATGGCCGACCGGACCGCGGCGGCGCTCGGCCTCGGCTGAACCGGGGTGCGGCGGCGCGGCGCGGTCAGCCGCGCTGCCGCACGTCCGCCAGCGCGCAGCCCAGCGCACTGGCCTCGAAGCCCAGCGCCACCAGCACCCCGAGCTGGAACGCCCCCGCCCAACTGCCGCCGCTCGACAGGTGCGCGAAGAACACCGCGCCGACGCAGGCCACACCGCTCGCCGTGCCCAGCCGCTGCGCGGTCTGCAGCACCCCGCCCGCCGTGCCCGCCCGGGCCACCGGCACACTGGCCAGCGCCAGGCTCTGGTTCGGCGCGATCACCAGCCCCGAGCCGATCCCGGCCACCAGCAGCGGCGCGGCGGTCGCGTACCCCGCGCCGTGACCGGGCACCAGGTGCACGGCCAGCGCCGCCAGCGCCGTCCCGGTGAGCACCGTGACCAGCCCCGCGATGATCACCGTGCGCCCGTGCTCGCTGACCAGCCGGCCGCCCAGCGCCGCCGACACCGCCGAGCCGGCCGCGAACGGCGTGATCGCCGCCCCCGCCTCCAACGCGCTGTACCCGAGCCCGCGCTGGAGGTAGAGCGTGAAGATGAAGAAGATCGTGGTGAACCCGGCGAAGTAGAGCATCCCGAGCAGCGTGCCGAACCGGTAGGAGTGGATCCGGAACAGCGTCAGGTCCACCAGCGGCAGCCGGCAGCGCCGCTCCCAGCGCACGAACCCGGCCAGCAGCAGCAGGCCGAGCGGGATCAGCCCCCACTTCACCGCCCCCTTCCACTGCTGCGCCTGCACCAGCGGCAGCAGGACCGCCAGCAGCCCGGCGGCCAGCAGCGCCACCCCGACGACGTCGATCCGCGGCCGGGTGCCGCGGCTCAACAGCCGCCCGCCGTGCGGGATCAGCCGCAGCGCCAGCACGAAGGCCACCACCCCGATCGGCAGGTTGACGAAGAACACCCACCGCCAGCCGTCCTGGCTCCCGGCCGCGTTGATCAGCAGCCCGCCGGCCAGCGGACCGACCGCGGTGGCCAGGCCCACCGTGGTGCCGAAGTAGCCGAACGCCCGGGCCCGGGCCGGACCGCGGAACATCTCCTGGATCAGTCCGGAGATCTGCGGTCCGAGCAGCCCGCTGGCCACGCCCTGCACCAGCCGGGCGGCCACCAGCGCGGTCGCGGTCGGCGCCAGTCCGCAGGCGGCCGAGGTGACGGTGAAGCCGACCAGACCGGTCAGGAAGGCGGTGCGCCGGCCCCACAGGTCGCCCAGCAGGCCGGCCGGGATCAGGGTCAGACCGAAGGTGAGCGCGTAGCCGGAGAGCACCCAGGACAGGTCGGCCTCGCTCGCGCCCAGGCCGTGTTGGATCGAGGGCAGCGCGACGTTGACGATGGAGACGTCCAGCAGGGTCATGAAGCCGACCAGCAGGCAGACCGCCAACGCCTGCCAGCGCCGCCGCTCGGCGTTCCGCCCGGCCACCGGGTGCGCGCCGGCGGGGCCGTCGGTGTCGGCCTCCGTGGTCTCGTCCATCGCGCCGCCGCCTCCTCGCTCGGTCCTCGCCGTGGGGATCCTCCCGCACCGGCGGGCAGGCACGGGCGGGACGCGGCGGCAGGTCGGACCATTTCCCCGGACGGCTCAGGCGGGACCGCTCCGGGCGGCACCGGGTCGAGCCGTACCGGGTCGGGCGGCGCCGGGGCACAGCGGCCCCGGACCGGGTCGGGCCGTGCCGGCTCAGGCGGTGTAGCCGCCGTCCACCGCGAGGCCGGTCCCGGTGACGTACCGTCCGCCGGGGCCGGCCAGGTAGGCCACGGCGGCAGCGATGTCCTCGGCCTCGCCGTACCGGCCCAGCGCGGTGAGGCCGCGCTGGTCATCGGCGCTCTCGCCGTCGGCCGGGTTCATGTCGGTGTCGATCGGGCCCGGGTCCACCACGGTCGCGGTGATCCCGCGCGGGCCCAGCTCCCGGGCCAGGCCCCTGGTCAGACCGACCAGGGCGGACTTGGCCATCGCCTGCAGCACGAAGCCGGCCCCGGGCACCCGGCCGTTGAAGCAGGAGCCGATGCTGATGATCCGTCCGCCCGCGGCCATCCGCCGCGCGGCGGCCTGGGCGGTCAGGAAGACCGAGCGGACGTCCACCGCGAGCACCCGGTCCACCTCCTCGGCCGGGACCTCGGCCAGCGGACCGTGGGTGAGGAAGCCCGCGTTGTTCACCAGCACGTCGATCCGGCCCAGCTCCCGGACCGTCTGCTCGACCACCCGCTCGGCGGCCGACGGCTCGGCCAGGTCCGCCTGGATCAGCACTGCCCGGCCGCCCGCCGCCTCGATCTCCCCGGCCACCGCGCGGGCCCGGTCCGCCTCGCGCCGGTAGGTCAGCGCGACCGCCGCACCCTCCGCGGCCAGCCGCCTGGCCACCGCCGCCCCGATGCCGCGGCTGCCGCCGGTCACCAGTGCCACCTTGCCGGTCAGCTCACCCATGGCCGTCCCCTCCCTGGTTCGTGTGTGTTCGACGCACCCGCAGGGTAGAAGGTGACACTGGTGTCAGATTCAACCCGTGACCACCTGGGGGCGAGGACGTGCGGATCGGTGAACTGGCCCGGCGCAGCGGGGTGAGCGAGCGCTCGCTGCGCTACTACGAGGCCCAGGGGCTGCTGCGGGCGGAGCGCACCCCGGGCGGGCACCGGGAGTACGACGAGTGGGCGGTGGACCGGGTGGTGCGGATCCAGACCCTCTACGCGGCGGGCCTGAACAGCACGAAGATCGCTCTGCTGCTGCCCTGCCTGCGGGACGCGGACGGCGCCCCGAGCGAGTGCGCCACCCCGCAGCTGCTCGACGAGCTCGGCCGCGAGCGCGACCGGATCGACCGGCTGATCGGCGATCTGCTCCGCTCCCGGGAGGTCCTGGAGGAGGTCATCGACTCGGCCACGCCGTCGGTGTCACCAGCCGGGGGCTCGATCGTTTGACAGGGCATGTGGTCCGACACGGGTGCGCCAGGCACTCCTGAAGAATCGTTTCTGCCCAGGGTTCCGGCCTTCCCCGGCCCGATCGCCGTGCGCACCGGGGGGTCCGCGTGAACGACGAGGAACCGTTCGACGGCCCGTTCCCCGGCTTCCCCGGCCCGCACGGGGACGACGGCGCGGTCCCGCCGCAGCGCTGTGCCGGCACCGTCTGCACGGCGTACGTGCTGCTGGAGGCGATCGTCTCGCCCCACCTCGCCGTCCCGGTCCCGGCCCGGCTGCGCTACCGGTCGCACGACCCGTACACCGTCTACCTGGACAACCACATCGACCTGCCGCGCCCGGTCACCTGGGCGCTCTCCCGCGACGTGCTGCTCGGCGGCCTGCACGACTGGACCGGTCTGGGCGACGTCTCCGTCTTCCCCGGTCTCGGCACCGACGCCGACAGCGTCTTCGTCTCGCTGCGCGGCCAGGACACCGCCGCCCTGCTGCGCGCCCGCGCCGACGTGGTGCACGCCTTCCTGCGCTGGACGGCCTGCGTGGTCCCCCCGGGCCTGGAGTCGGAGCACTTCGACGTCGAGACCCTCCTGCACCGCCTGCGCGAAGCCGACCCGCCGGGCCCCTGAGGTCTGACCGGGCTCCTCGCTGCGGGCTGCCCTACGGCACGTCCCCCTCCCAGTACCAGCGCCGGCCGTCCGGGGTGGTGCCCGGGCCGTAGCGGGTGTGGCCACCGGGGCCGAAGCGGCCGATCTCGGTGGCCAGGGCGGCGCCCTCGTCGAGGGTGCGCGGGCTCCAGTCGGTGACGTCGAGCAGCAGGCCGTCCAGCGGGCCGGCCACCAGGATCCGGTAGGCCCGGCCGGGGCGGGGTCCCGGATCGGGGTCCTCGTGGTCCGCTCCGTACACCCGGCCGCGCATGAACTGCTCCTCGTCCATGACTGCCACCCTCGCAGCCGGCACTGACAATCCGTACTCCCACCAGATTCCGTCCCGCACCGTGTCACCCCGGGCCGCCCCCGACCCGTCCAGAGGGACAGAACCGCGACCGAGCGGTTCCGCATGGCCGGCGTGCGAAGCGACAACCGAAGGTGCGTCAGAAGTGAAGGACTTTCGCTCGGACCTGAGCGAGGAGCTCGCGTCCCAGGATCCACCACCGCTGGGCGGGCTGGTCCCGGCCGCGATCCGCGGCGGCCGACGGACCCGGCGGATCCGCCGGGCCGGCGGCCTCACCGGCTCGATGGCCGCCCTGACCGCGGCCGGCCTGCTGCTCGGCGGGCCGCTGTCGACGGCGGACCGCTCGACGGTCCCGGCGGCCGCGGCCGCGGCGCTCTCCGCAGGCCCGTCAGCCGCAGGCCCGTCGCCCGCAGGCCCGTCGCCCGCGTCCTCCCCTGGTGCCCGGTCGGCCGGGGCACCGGCCCCGGGCACCGTGCCGACCTCGCCCGAGGCCCTGCTGGCGGCGCTGCTGCACGCGCTGCCGACAGGTGGGACGACCGGCACCTACGCCGGTGAGGCCTCGTCGGGACCGGACTGGACGGTCGCCCAGACCTACCGGACCACCGCGGCCGGCACCGGGATGATCCGGGTCTTCCTGCACACCGCCGATCCGGACCGGGCGTGCGGCCCGTCCGACGGCTGCTTCCGGGACCGGCGCGGGCAGGCGGTCCGGGTCGAGCACGTCCCGGGCAACTGCATCGAGGACACGGTCGTCCTGGTCACCCACCCCGACGGCACGGAGGTGCAGCTCGACCTGAGCACCTGCCTGGCCTGGGACGGCAGGGCCAACCTGCCGGGCGTGCGGGCCCTCACCGAGGACCAGGCCGTCGAGGTGGCCGGTGATCCGGCGATCAGCCGGCTGATGACGCCGGCCCAGGGCGCGGCTGCCGCCCGGCAGTTCCCGCAGCTGCCCCGGCTGACCAGCTGAGGCGGCCCGGGCGGCCCCGCTCCGGCGGGGCCGCCCGGATCCCGTCGGAACGGGGCCGCCGGCACCGGCCGCCCTCAGGAGGTGGGTCGTCGCACCGGCCGCCGCGCGCAGATCGTCCGCCTGACCGGCCGCCGTCCGGAGAAGGTCCGCCTCACCGCCCCCCGCTGCCGTCCCGCCCCGCGTGCAGGGCCCGGGCCACCTGGTTCCCGACCCGGCCGCGCAGGCGGCGCAGCGCCGGCGACTCCTCGACCGCGCGGTTGGCCCAGTAGTACAGCTGCGGCGGCAGGTACGGCAGCAGCGGTGAGTGCCGCTGGCCCAGCAGCGCGAAGAACTGCTCGGGCTTGAGGCTGAGGTAGCGGCCGACGTTCTGGTACCAGCGTTCGCTGTACCGGGCCGCGCTCTGGGTGGCGAGCAGGGCGTGGCGGCGCTCGCGCTCGTAGTCGGCGAGCGCCTCGGGCACCGGGGTGCCGGGGCGGTCCAGGGCCGCGGCCAGGGCGAGCGCGTCCTCCAGGGCCAGGCTGGTGCCGGCGCCGATCGAGTAGTGGGTGGTGTGGGCCGCGTCGCCCAGCAGCACCACCTTGCCGTCCGACCAGCGCCGGTTGGTGACGGTGCGGAAGGTCTGCCAGCGCAGGCCGCCGGGGCCGGCCAGCAGCGGCTGCCCGTCCAGCGGCTCCGCGAACAGCTCGCCGAGCCGGGCCAGCCCCTCCGGTTCGCCGAGACGGTCCAGCTCCAGCCCGTGCCAGGTGGCCTCGGTGCACTCGACGACGCAGGTGCTGGTCCCGTCGTCGAACGGGTAGCCGTAGCACCAGACGTAGCCGTGCCGGGTCCGCTCGAAGGCGAAGGTGAAGGCGTCGAAGACCTTGCGGGTGCCGAGCCAGGCGTACCGGTTGCTGCCGTGGGCCACGGTGGGCCCGAACCGGCCGTGGCGCAGCGCGCTGTTGACCCCGTCGGCCGCCACCACCAGGTCGGCCGGGCCGACCTGGCCGGGCTCGCGCACCTCGCGCCGGTACTCGATCCGGACCCCGAGCTCGCGGGCCCGGTCGGCCAGCAGCTCCAGCAGCCGGTGCCGGCCGATGCCGAAGCCCTGGTCGCTGGGCCGGACCACCCGCTCGCCGCCCACGTGGGCCACGCCGTGCCGCCAGCTCACCGAGGCCTCCCGGATCGCCCGCGCGCTCACCGGGTCGGCCTCCTGGCACCGGTCCAGCAGCGCGGCCCAATAGGTCACGCCCCAGCCGTAGGTGGCTCCGGCGGGGTCGCGCTCCAGGACCGTGACCTCGTGACCGGGGTCGCGCAGCTTCATCAGGATCGAGAAGTACAGCCCGGCGGGGCCACCGCCGACACAGGTGATCCGCATCGCTCCACTGCTTTCCTCCGGTGACAGAGCATCAGAAGCTAGCAGCGGAACGGCTCCGAGCAGCGCAGACTGACGGAGCATCACTCGACTGTGCTACCCCGGTCACACCTGTTCGACGTCACCCGCCCGGCCGTCGGTCCGCCTCGACGTCAACCGCCCGGGCGTCAGTCCTCCTCGACGTCGGTCCGCCCAGGCGTCAGTCCTCCTCGGCGAGGGCGAAGGCGAACGCCTGGGCCGCCGACAGTTCGGCGCGGTCCGCGTCCACCGCCCCGTGCAGGAAGCCGTACGCGTCCTGACCGGCGGGCAGGCGCAGCGGCACCTCCTCGGCGGCCACCGCGCGCAGCACCAGCGCGGCGAACTCCTCGGGCTGGTTGATGCCCGGGATGGTGGCCATGGCGCGCAGCCCGGCCCGCATGGGGGCCAGCGCCTCCTGGTACTCCGGGCGCCGGTCGGCGGTCTCCGCCATCGCGGTGCCGTAGCTGGTGGCGAACCCGCCCGGCTCCACCACGGTGACCCGGATCCCGAACGGCGCCACCTCGGCCGCCAGCACCGCGCTCATCCCCTCCAGCGCGAACTTGCCCGCCACGTAGGCACCGAGGCCGGGGAACCCGACCCGCCCCGCGAGCGAGGACACGTTCACCACGTGCCCGCTGCGCTGGGCCCGCATCAGCGGCAGCGCCAGACGCGCCAGGCGCCACGGGGCGATCGTCAACAACTCCAGCTGGCCCCGGAGTTCCTCGTCGGAGACCTCCTCCACCGCGCCGTAGACGCCGGCCCCGGCGTTGTTCACCAGCACGTCCAGTCCGCCGAACCGCTCGGCGCACAGCCCGACGGCCGCGGCGCAGTCCGCCGGATCCAGCGCCTCCATCCGCACCGGCACCAACTGCTCCGGGTACTGCTCGGCCAGCCGCTCCAGCTCCGCCAGTCGCCGCCCGGTCGCCACCACCCGCTCCCCGGCGGCCAGCACGGCCCGCACCAGCGCCAGACCCAGCCCGGACGAACCACCGGTCACCAGCCAACGACGCGTCATCACGCGTACCCCCCTTCTCCGCCAGCCTCCCTACCCGGTCGGTCCGGTCCTCAACCGGCTTGTTCCGGAGGGCCGTTCAGCTCCGGCCGCGCCGCTCCACGGCCTCCTGCCAGGCGGCCGTCACGGCGTCCCGGACCTGGGTCCGGGCCTGCGCCAACTCCCCCGCCACCCGGACCGGCGCACCGAGGTGCACGTGGTAGTCCGGCCGCCGGAGCGGGGCGGTCAGCACCCCCGCGAGCTGCTTGGCGCCGCTGCCGGAACTCAGCCGGCGCGCCCCGACCTGACCCAGCGGCAGCACCGGCGCACCGGTGGCCAGCGCCAGCCGCGCCGGACCGCTGCGGAACTCCCCCGGCGCCCGCTCGCCCGAGTCCCGCCGGCGCGGCAGGCCCCCCTCCGCGTAGATCAGCACCGTGCGCCCGTCCCGCAGCGCCGCCGCGGCCTCGTCCAGCGCGTCCGCCGCCCGCTCGGTCCCGCGCCGCACCGGGATGCACCCCTCCCGGTCGAGCGCCGTGCGCAGCACGGGTATCCGCCACAGCCCGGCGGTGGCCAGCACGGCCGGCCGCACCCCCAGCCGGTGCAGCGCGGCCAGCACGATCGCCGGATCCGCCAACGAGGTGTGGTTCGCCGCGATGATCGCCCCCGCCGCCGCCCCCGCCGGCGCGGCCGTACTCACCCGCAACCGCCCGCACACCGGCACCACCGCAGCCGCCATCCGACCGAGCACCGCGCTCCTCCTCCACTCCCGGCATCCCGACGCCCCATCCTCCCGCCCGCCGGCCCGGGGCTCCCGACCAGGGGTGCCCGACCGAGCAGGGGTGCCCGACCGAGCAGAGGTGCCCGACCGAGCAGGAGCACCCGACCGAGCAGGAGCACCCGACCTCCGCATCCCCGCCGCACCCTTCCGGGTGACCCGCCCCGCGCGTCCGCGGCGACACGCCCCGACCCGACGGGCGGACAAGCCCACCATCACACCATGATCCGCGACCGCCGCCCAGCCGTCCGCCTGCGCCGCCGTCTCGCCCTGCTGGTGGGCGGGGCCCTGTTGGCCGGGGGGTGGACCGGGCTGACGGCAGGTCAACTCCCGGCCCGGGCCGACGAGGTCACCATCGACCAGGACACCCTGCGGACCGGGTGGGACGCGAACGAAGCCGGGCTGGGGCCGGCCCAGGTGTCGAGCTCGGACTTCGGGCAGCTGTTCAGCACGCCGGTCGACGGGCAGGTGTACGCGCAGCCGGTGATCAGCAACGGGACCGTGATCGTCGCCACCGAGAACGACCACGTGTACGGGATCGCGGAGGCCACCGGCGCCGTCACCTGGTCCCGCAGCTTCGGCGCCCCGTGGCCCGCCTCCGCGATCGGCTGCGGCGACCTGACGCCCAATCTGGGCGTCACCGCCACCCCCGTGGTGGACCCGGCCACCCACACCGTCTACCTGACCTCCGAGGTCAACGACGGGCCCGACACCGACCACCCGCACTGGTACCTGCACGCGCTGGACACCGCCACCGGCGCCGAGCGGGCCGGCTGGCCGGTGACGATCCAGGGCGCGCCGGTGAACGACCCGACCCGGCCGTTCAACCCGTACTCCGCGCACCAGCGTCCGGGCCTGCTGCTGATGGGCGGTTCGGTCTACGCGGGCTTCGGCTCGCACTGCGACCTGAGCAGCTACGTCGGCTACGTCGCGGGCGTCGACACCAGCACCCGCGCGCTCACCCTGTGGGCCACCGAGGACTCCTCCTCCAGTGCCAAGTCCGGCGTCTGGCAGGCCGGCGGCGGCCTGGTCTCGGACGGCCCCGGCCGGATCCTGTTCGCCACCGGGAACGGCGTCTCCCCGCCGCCCGGTCCCGGCACCCACCCGCCGGGCACCCAGTCCGAGTCGGTGGTCCGGCTGGGCGTCAACAGCGACGGCTCGCTCTCCGCCCAGGACTTCTTCAGCCCGGCCAACGCGCCCACCCTGGACGCGAACGACACCGACCTCGGCTCCGGCGGCCCGACCGCGCTGCCCGGCCCGGCCTTCGGCACCGCCGCCCACCCGCACCTGCTCACCCAGGTCGGCAAGGACGGGCGGATCTTCCTGCTCGACCGGGACAACCTCGGCGGCCGCTCGCAGGGCCCGGGCGGCACCGACGCCGTGCTCGGGGTGACCGGCCCGTACGAGGGGGTCTGGGGGCACCCGGCCGCGTTCGGCGGCACCAGCCCGTTCGTCTACACCATCGGCAGCCGCGGCCCGCTGCGCGCGCTGGCCTACGGCACCACCGGCAGCGGCCAGCCCGCGCTCAGCGCGGCCGGGGCCAGCGCGGAGACCTTCGGGTACAGCTCGGGCTCGCCGGTGGTCACCTCCACCGGCACCGACCCGCGCTCGGCGATCGTCTGGGCCGAGTACTCGGACGGCTCCAGCGGCGCCAACGGCCAGCTGCGCGCCTACGACGCCGTGCCGGTCAACGGCTCGATGCACCTGCGCTACTCCGCCCCGATCGGCACCGCCTCGAAGTTCGCCGTCCCCGCCACCGACAACGGCCGGGTCTTCGTCGGCACCCGGGACGGCCACCTGCTCGCCTTCGGCCGGCCGGCGGCCTCCGCGCTGACCGGCCGGCCGGTCGACTTCGGCAACGTCGCGGTGGGCGGCACCGGCGGTGCCACCGCGACCGTCACCGCCACCCGCGCCGTGACCATCACCGCGATCGGCGCCGCCGCGCCGTTCGGCGCCGCGCCCGCCGGACTGCCGGTCACCCTGGCGCAGGGCCAGTCCTACAGCGTGCTGGTCAGTTTCGCGCCGACCGCGCCCGGCGGCGCGATCGGCAACCTGACCATCACCACGACCACCGGCACCACCGGGCTCGGCCTGTCCGGCTACGGCACCCGGGCGGGCCTGACGCCGACCCCGGCCGCGCTCGACTTCGGCACGCTGCCCACCGGCACCACGGCGAGCCTGGGCGTGACCTTCACCAACACCGGCACCGCGACCGAGACCGTCTCCGGCACGGCGGCGCCGGGTGCGCCGTTCACCGCGAGCGGCCTGCCGGCGGCCGGCGCGCAGGTCCCGCCGCGCGGCTCGGTCACCGTCCAGGTGCAGTACGCGCCGACCGTCGCCGGCGACGACGCCGGGTCGCTGTCGGTCAGCAGCACCAGCGGCACCGCCTCGGTCCCGCTCAGCGGCTCCGCCGTGGTCGGCGAGGCGGTGCTCACCGTCAGCCCGGCCACCACCGACTTCGGCCCGGTCCGGGTCGGCCAGTCCGCCACCGCGAGCTTCGACGTCAGCAACACCGGCAACATCGCGCTGACCATCACCAAGGCCGCCCCGCCGACCGCGCCGTTCACCGTCAGCAATCCGATGAGCGAGGGTCAGGTGCTCGGCCCGGGCCAGGTGATCCACCAGAGCGTCACCGTGACGCCCACCGCGGTCGGCCCGATCACCGGGACGTACCAGATCACCTCGGACGACGGGCGCGGCCCGCAGAACGCCACGCTCACCGCCGCGGGCACCGCGCCGGCCGGCGGAGTGGTGCTGCCCACCCCCGGGGCGGGCGGCTGGCAGCTCAACGGGTCGGCCCAGCTCTCCGGCGACGACCTGATCCTCACCCAGGCGACCGCGTGGCAGGCCGGCTCCGCCGTCTTCCCGACCCCGGTGCTGACCAACGGGCTGAACGCCGCCTTCACCGCGGTGATCGGCGGCGGCACCGGTGCGGACGGGCAGACCTTCGCGCTGCTGGACCCGGCGGTCAACCGGCCCACCGCGCTCGGCTCGGCGGGCGGCGGCCTCGGCTGGTCCGGGCTGCCGGGCGTCGCGGTCACCCTGGACACCTGGAAGAACGCCACCGACCCCGCGAGCAACTTCGCCTCGATCGCGATCCGCGCCAGCGGCGACACGCTGACCTACGCGCAGACCGCCACCGCGATCCCGGACCTGCGCACCGGGGCGCACCAGGTCACGGTGGCGGTCTCCGGACAGACCGTCACGGTCACGCTGGACGGCGCCAAGGTGCTGCAGGCCCCGGCGAGCGGCCTGCCGCCCGCCGCCCTGGTGGCCTTCACCGGCGGGACGGGCAGCCACACCGACATCCACACCGTGCGCGGCGCCGCGGTCTCGGCCACCGGGTACGCGCTGGCCCCGCCGGGCCCCGCCGCGTGGGCCTTCAACGGCTCGGCCGCGATGTCCGGCAGCGACCTCGTGCTCACCGCCGCGCAGTCCAACCAGCGCGGCAGCGCCTTCGACCGCACCGCGGTCTCGGCCACCCGGCTGCACGCCCGGTTCACGGCGCAGATCGGCGGCGGGAACGGCGCGGACGGGCTGGCCTTCGTGCTGCTGGACGCCGCCAAGGCCGGGCCGACCGCGCTCGGCGGCGCGGGCGGCGGGCTCGGTTGGCTGGGCCTGCCGGGCCTGGCGGTGACCCTGGACACCTGGCAGAACACCGGTGACCCGTCGAGCAACTTCGTCGCGGTGGCGACCGGCAGCAGCGGGGGCCGGCTGCTCTACGCGGCCACCTCGACCGCGGTGCCGAACCTGCGGCAGGGCACCCACACGGTGGACGTGACGGCCACCGCGGCGGGCCACCTGCTGGTCGCCGTGGACGGCAAGCAGGTGATCGACACCCCGGTGGCGCTGCCCGCCAACGTGCTGGCCGGGTTCTCGGCCGCGACCGGCTGGGCGAACGACAGCCACCTCGTCCGCAACGTGACGATCAGTTACTGACAGACCGGCCACCGACACCCCGTCAGCTCCGGAGGCAGCGCGATGCGCAGCAGAGCAGTCACCCTCCTCGCCCTCGCGGCGAGCCTCGCCCTCGCCGGCTGCGCCCGGCCACCGGGCCCGGGCGCCTCGGCGGACCGGGTCGTCCCGGCCGCGCAGCAGGCGCCCGCGGCGGTGCCCGGCGCCGCGCCCTCGCCCGCACCGCTGACCGTGCAGGTCACGGACACCGACTCGCTGGGCCGGGTGCTCGCCGACCTCGGCGGGCTGACCCTCTACTTCAACACCACGGAGCAGGGCGGCACCGTCATGTGCGTGGACCCCTGCACCACGACCCGCCACCCGCTGCTGCACGACCCCGCCGTCGCGCTGCGGCTGCCGGACGGGCTGGCCGGCGCGCTGAGCCTGGTCACCCGCCCCGACGGCCAGCACCAGGTGGCCTACAACGGCTACCCGCTCTACACCTTCACCGGTGACCGGCAGCCCGGCGAGGTGCACGGGATCGCGCGGCCGTGGCGCGCCGTCCAACCGAGGAACGGCGCGCCGAGGACGCGGTGAACCGGTGGGGACCCCGGAACCAGCGCCGGGGACCCCCCCCGGGCTTGGGGAAGATCGGGTAAGCCCAGAGACCAGTTCTGCAGCGCCGATCCGGTGTCGGACTGCATGGTGACCAACGAC
>NZ_JBHYKG010000027.1:0-45001 GCF_042741245.1 Kitasatospora sp. NPDC058965 | reverse complement strand
GCTTTCACGTCCGGGCGCTGAGCTCTCCGGGTGGTTCAATCCACCTGCTGGTAGAGCGCCTTGGTCACCTTGGGGTTGAGCAGCACCACCAGGCCGGCCAGGCCAGCCAGGCCCACCAGGGCCCCGAGCGCCGGCATCGGACCGCTGCTCTGCCACATGTAGTAGGCCACCGGCAGGCAGAGCGAGTGGGTCAGCACCGCGGGGGTGCGCCCCCAGCGCTGCAGCCGCAGCAGCGCCCGGGCGGCCAGCAGCGGCAGCAGGCCCATCAGCAGGATCACCGCGCCGCCGTACTCGGCCAACCCCTGGTTCCTGGTGCTCTCCACCAGCGCGGCCACGATGATGTAGCCGCCCCAGGCCACCAGGGCGGTGCCCTCGGCCACGGTGAGGGCGACGGCGGCGATCAACTGGGCCGGGCGGGCGGCCGGCGCGGGTGCGGTGGTGGCGGTGGTGTCTGCGGTCACCCCAGCAGGGTAGCCGCCGCCCTCCCGGCCCCGCGCCGTAGGCTGATCCCCATGCGCGCGCTCCTGGTCGTGAACCCGAAGGCCACCACCACCAGTGGCCGGACCAGGGACGTCCTGACCCACGCCCTGCGCAGCGACCTCAAGCTGGAGGTGGCGGTCACCGGCTACCGCGGCCACGCCCGCGACCTGGCCCGCCAGGCGGTGGCCGACGGCGCGGTGGACCTGGTGGTGGCGCTGGGCGGCGACGGCACCGTCAACGAGGTGGTGAACGGCCTGCTGGCGCACGGGCCGGGCGAGCGGGTGCCGCGGCTGGCGGTGGTGCCGGGCGGCTCGACCAACGTCTTCGCCCGCGCGCTGGGCCTGCCCAACCACCCGGTGGAGGCCACCGGGGTGCTGCTGGACGCACTGGACCAGCGCCGGGAGCGGCAGATCTCGCTGGGCAAGGCGATGACCGAGGGCCTGCCCGACCGCTGGTTCACCTTCACCGCCGGGCTCGGCTTCGACGCCGGCGTGGTCGGCCGGGTCGAGGAGCAGCGCAGGTCGGGGCGCCGCTCGACGCACGCGCTCTACGTCCGCGAGGCGCTCCGGCACTTCGTCACCGAACGTGATCACCGGCGGAACGGGCCGGTCACCCTTGAGCTGCCCGGCCGGGCACCGCAGCCCGGGCTGGTGATGACCATAGTGTCGAACACCTCGCCGTGGACCTTTCTCGGCAATCGCCCGGTCCTCCCTTCGCCTTCCGCCTCCTTCGAAACCGACCTTGACGTCTTCGGCATCACTCGAATGACGGCGTTCGGAACCGCTCGTACGGTTCGTCAGATCCTGCGGCCGCACACTCCTTCGGAGCAGTCCGGCAAAGCCGTCGGGCCGTCCGGCAAGCACGTCGTCTCCTATCACGACGTCAGGCACTTCACCTTGGTTTCAGAGGAACCGGCCCCATTTCAGGTCGATGGGGACCACCTTGGAGACAGGAGTCGCGTCAGTTTCACAGGCGTACGGCGGGCACTGCGTGTGATTGTGTGACCAGAAGGGGGTCTTCCCCTTCTTCTCGAACGCGCGAGCCCCCTTCACCCCATAGAAGTACTGCCTGTGAGGTAGGCGACACCGAAGAATCAAAAATTCCTCCTCGAAGGGGGTTGTATCCGAGCCCGAGGTTTGCGAACCTCTACATGGCGATCGGGACGCGTCGCAGCGGGACAGCGAAGCGGCCCCACTGACCGCGTACCACCTGGCCACCGGCCGGTGATCCGCTCAGGATTCGCCCGAACCCCCCTCAGCTCAGACCGCCAGGCCGTAGAGGCCCGAGGTCCCTTTTGCCTTTGGGGGATTCGTGAAAGCGTTCACATTCACAAGCCATCGATAGTGCTGCCGGACCACCCGTCCGTCGGCAGGAGGAGTTGGACGACCATGGACTGGCGCCACCGCGCTGTCTGCCGCGAAGAGGACCCGGAGCTGTTCTTCCCGATCGGGAACACCGGTCCTGCTCTGCTGCAGATCGAGGAAGCCAAGGCCGTGTGCCGCCGCTGTCCCGTCATGGAGCAGTGTCTGCAGTGGGCCCTGGAGACCGGTCAGGACGCCGGCGTCTGGGGTGGCATGAGCGAGGACGAGCGTCGTGCGATGAAGCGCCGTGCCGCCCGCAACCGCGCCCGCACCGCCTGAGCGAGCCGCTCCACAGCGCTCCGCCCGGACATCGAGCCGCAGGACCGCAGCACCCGATCGCGAGATCACGCAGTATCCGATCAACACATGATCACAGGCTTCGACCGCCGCTGAGTCGAAGCCTTCCGAGGAGCCGCCGCGCCCGGGCAACACGGCCGGCGCGGCGAGCCGACACGTGGCTCAACTCGGTCCCGACACTTGCCACTGCTCACGCAGAGCAATACTGTGGACCTGGGACGCTCACCGTACGCAATGTGCGGGGCGGGCGTCACGCCCACACAGAGCCCCCGTTCCGACCGACTCCCCCCGACGGCCGGAACGGGTTGAGAGGCCCTGCCGACCCTCCCCCCCCCCGGTCGGCAGGGTCTCGTTTCGTGTCCCCTGACACCCTCTCAGCCACCCGGTCAGCGCACCGGGATCTCCAGCACCACCTTGGTGCCGCCCCCCGGGGCCGCAACCATGTCGAAGGTGCCGCCCAGCTCGCCGGTGGCCAGGGTGCGCACGATCTGCAGCCCGAGGTTGCCCGCCTGCTGCGGGTCGAAGCCCTCCGGCATGCCCCGCCCGTCGTCCTGAACGGTGATCAGCAGGTACTCCTCCGGCTTCGCCCCGCCGTTCCAACTGTCCGACCAGCCCTTGCCGGTGGCCGGTGCCCGGCCGCGCAGCGCGCTGACCGACAGGGTGCCGGCGGTCTTCGGTCCGAAGGCGTGCTCGAGCGCGTTCTGCAGCAGCTCGGTGAGCACCATCGACAGCGGGGTGGCCACCTCCGCCGACAGGATGCCGAAGCTGCCGCTGCGCCGGGTGGTCACCTGGCCGTCCGTGGCCAGCTCCATCACCATCGCCAGCACCCGGTCGGCGATCTCGTCGAAGGCCACCTTCTCGTCCAGGTTCTGCGAGAGGGTCTCGTGCACGATGGCGATCGAGCCGACCCGGCGCACCGCCTCGTCCAGCGCGCCGCGCGCCGCCTCCGAGTCCATCCGGCGCGACTGCAGGCGCAGCAGCGCCGCGACCGTCTGCAGGTTGTTCTTCACCCGGTGGTGGATCTCCCGGATGGTGGCGTCCTTGGTGATCAGCTCCCGGTCCCGGCGCCGCAGTTCGGTCACGTCCCGGACCAGCACCAGCGAGCCGGTGTGGACGCCCTTGGGCTTGAGCGGGATGGCCCGCAGCGTGACCACTCCGCCCTGGGCCTCCACCTCGGTCTGCCGGGGCGCCCAGCCGCTGGCCAGCTTCACCAGCGCCTCGTGCACCGCGCCGCGCGACGGGGGCGCCAACTCGGCCGTGGTGCGGCCGAGGTGAACGCCCACCAGGTCGGTGGTCAGGCCCAGGCGGTGGTAGGCGGAGAGCGCGTTGGGGCTGGCGTAGGTGGCGATCCCGTCGGCGTCCAGCCGGATCAGGCCGTCGCCGACCCGCGGGGCGGCGTCCATGTCCACCTGCTCCCCCGGATAGGGGAACGTGCCGGCGGCGATCATCTGGGCCAGGTCGGAGGCGCTCTGCAGGTAGGTGAGCTCCAGCCGGCTGGGGGTGCGCACGGTGAGCAGGTTGGTGTTGCGGGCGATCACCCCGAGCACCCGTCCCTCGCGCCGGACCGGGATCGACTCGACCCGCACCGGCACCTCCTCGCGCCACTCCGGATCACCCTCGCGGACGATCCGCCCCTCGTCGAAGGCGGCGTCCAGCAGCGGCCGGCGGCCGCGCGGGACCAGGTGGCCGACCATGTCGTCCTGGTAGGAGGTGGGGCCGGTGTTGGGCCGCATCTGGGCCACCGAGACGTACCGGATGCCGTCCCAGGTGGGGATCCAGAGCACCAGGTCGGCGAAGGAGAGGTCGGAGAGCAGTTGCCACTCCGAGACCAGCATGTGCAGCCACTCCACGTCGGCACCGGTGAGGGTGGTGTGGCGGCGGACGAGTTCGTTCAGCGAGGGCACAGGGCGAGCGTAGCCAACCCGCGGCCGGCGGGCGCGGGCACGGTCGCGGACCGGTCCCCCGATGTTGTCCAGACCAATTGGGGCGAACGCCTGGACAACCCAGATTGGTCTAGTCCACAATGGAAGGGCACCAGGGAGAGACCACACCGCGCAACTGCCCTGACCGCGCGCGGTCTCTCCTCGGTCGGAAGCCGGCGCACCGGGACCCCGCACAGTCCCGGTGCCGCTCCCGGCCTCCGACGACAGCTCCGGGCTGCGGTGCCGCGCGGGTTGAGGGTCCCGCGTCGGCGCCGTGGCCCGTAGTGCTGTCCGGGGGCGGGCGGCTCAGTGGGTCTCGGTGACCTTGGCCAGCGCCCGCGGGGCGTCCGGGTCCTGGCCGCGGGCGATGGTGATCTCGTGCGCCAACTGCTGCAGCGGCAGGATCTCCAGGATCGGCTGCACCGGCTCGGGCACCCCGGGCGGCAGCGCGAACCCCGCCGAGGCCGCGTCCACCTGGTCCTGCGGGCCCACCACCATCAGGTCCGCCCCGCGCCCGCGCAGCCGGTCCAGCACCGGCTGCAGCGCCTCGCCGCCCTTGCCGTCCGGCACGATCGCGATCACCGGCGAGACGTTGTCCACCATCGCCAGCGGCCCGTGCAGCAGGTCGGCGCCGGAGAACGGCTGGGCCGGGATGTACGTGGTCTCCATCAGCTTCAGCGCCGCCTCCCTGGCCGTCGGGTACCCGAAGCCGCGCGAGGTGAGCACCAGCCGCTGGGCGAACCGGTACCGCTCGGCCAGCGCCCGCACCTCGGCCTGCCGGCCCAGCACCCGGGCGGCGAGCGCGGGCAGCTGCTCGACCGCCGCCGCCTCCCCCGGGTCCCGCGGCCGCGCGGTGCCCCCGTCGCCGCGCAGCCCCTGCACGAGCAGGTAGAGGGCCAGCAGCTCGGCGGTGTACGTCTTGGTGGCCGGCAGCGCCTTCTCCGGGCCGGCCAGCACGTCGACGTGGAACTCGGAGACCTCGGCCAGCGGCGAGTCCGGGTTGTTGGTCACCGCCAGGGTGACCGCGCCGCCCTCCCGGGCCGCCTTGGTGGAGGCGATCAGGTCCGGCGAGCCGCCGGACTGGCTGACCGTGACCACCAGCACGTCCCGCAGGTCGGGCCGGGCGCCGTACGCGGTGGTGGTGGACATCGAGGCCAGCCCCGCCGGCTTGCCCAGTTCCACCTCGACCAGGTACTTCGCGTACAGCGCCGCGTTGTCCGAGGTGCCGCGGGCGGTCAGCAGCACGAACCGCGGCCCGCGTGCGGCGATCTGCGCCGCCACCTCGCGGATCGGCGCCGCCCCCTCGTCCAGCAGCCGCTGCAGCACCGCGGGCTGTTCGGCCATCTCGGCCGCCATGATCCGGCCGGGTGCGGGGGGCGACTGCTCGGGCATCTGCGAGTCCCTTCCGGTGGGCGGGGCGGGGCCGGCCCCGCCCACCGATGCTACGGCCCGGGGCCGTCAGGACTGGTTGTTGATCAGCTGGTTGATCTGCGCGTCGGCGGCCTTGGTGGCCTCGTCCACCGACTTGCCGGCCAGGATCGAGTTGAGCATGTCGACCAGCACGTTCTGCTTCTCCACCTGGGCCCAGCCGGGGGCCAGCGGGGTGAACCACGCGTCCGGCACGGCGTTGGCCGCGGCCGCGGTCTCCGGCCGGTACTTCAGCGCGTCCAGCTGGGTGAGGTTGTTCGGCAGGATGTTCTTGCTCGCCAGCAGCGCCTCCGACTTGGTGCTGGTGAAGAGCTTGATCCAGGCCTTGGCCACGTCGGAGACGTTCGACTTGGCGGTGACCGCCAGGTCCGAGCCGCCGATGAAGCTGGGCAGCGGCTTGCCGTTCGGGCCGGGGAAGCCGGCCACCTTGAGCACGTCCTTGAGCGCCGCGTCGCCGCCGGGCGGGGTGGCCGCCTTGCCCGCCTCCCAGCCGTTGCCGTAGATCACCGCGGCCTTCTGCTTGCCCAGCACGTCGGACTGGTTGAGCTCGTTGACCGTCAGGTCGTTGTGGTTGTACTTCTTCACCAGCTCGACGAAGTGCTGGATGCCCTGCTGCGCCTTGGGGTCCTCCAGGGTGCCGTGCCAGTTGCCGGCCGCGTCGAACTTCGCGATCGAGCCGCCGTAGGCCGCCACGTAGGACATCGCCGCGTACCAGTAGGGGCCGGGCAGGTAGAGCGCGGAGAAGGACTTGTCGCCCTTCGGCGCCCCCTGCTGGACCTTGTCCATGGCGGCCCGCAGCTCGTCCTCGGTCTTGGGGAAGTCGGCGCTGCCGGTGGCCTGCTGGAGCATCGTGGAGTTGTAGACCGCGACCCGGGCGCCGGCGTAGTACGGCACGCAGTAGAGCTTCCCGTTGTAGTCGCAGGTGTTCTCCAGGCCGCGGATCCAGGCGTCCGAGTTCTCGAAGTCGGCCTTGTTCTCCTCCAGCAGCGAACCGCCGAGGATGTACTTCATGGTCTCGGTGTTGCCGAGCTCCACCACGTCCGGCGCCGTGCCCTGGGCGAGCGCGGTGTCCAGGTTGTTCACCTTGTCGGCCCAGGTCTGGTAGCTGAGCTTGATGGTGACGTTCGGGTAGGTCTTGGCGAACTCGTCGTTGACCTGCTGCACCAGCTCGGGCCAGCTGCTCTGGGCGTCGTTCATCAGCCAGATGGTGAGCGTCCCGGAGGTCGCGCGCGGGTCCGCGGACTGCTTGGCCGGCCCGCCGGAGCCTCCCGATCCACAGGCGGCCAGTCCCGCGACGAGTGCGGTGACGACGGACGCGGCCATGAGCTTTCGCTTCACGCGATCCTCCCGGAGGGGCGGCAAGAGGGTGTTCCCGCGGCAGGATGGGCCAGGGGCAACCGAGGAATTCCGAGCGTGGACCCGATGTGGTCCAGACCAGATTTCAGGAGCCTGGCCTAGACCAACGGCCCTGTCAACGCGAAACGTTCACCTGGCGGCCGCCGTTGCACACCTGTTGTCAGCAATCAGCGCTCCGCTGTCGATCCGTCACTTGAGGTTGCCTTAATGCCTGCTTAATGCATGACAATTGCGGTGCGAATTGTCATGCGAACATCCGGCGGCGCCATGGGACGCACCGTCAGGAATGCCGAAACGCCGGTGCCCCGGAACGATTAATTCCGTTCCGGGGCACCGGCGTTGAGCGGCGGCCAGAAAGCTTCGACCAGTCAGCCGCGGACCGACGGCAGGCCGGTGAGCACCTCGACGGCGGCCAGCCCGCAGACCCGGGCCGCGCCGTGCGTGACGATGTGCAGCGCGCCGACCGGCTCGGCCTGCGGGACCCCCATCTCCACCACCAGCGCGTCGGGACGGGAGGTCAGCAGCAGGCGCAGTGCCGCCGACATCCACGCGTGGCGGTGCACGTCGCGCACCACCAGGACCAGTCGGCGCCCCTCGGCCTCGGCGACCAGGGCGGCCGCCAGCGCGTCCAGCTCGGCCTCCTCGGCCTGCTCCGGGCCGACGCTGCGGGTGCGGGTGCCCGGGAAGCGCTCGGCCAGCATGCCGGCCACCCCCCACGGGGTCTCGTCGCCCACCGCGATGTTGGACTCCGGCGAGAAGGAGACCACGTACGGGCGCTCGGTCACCGGGACGAACGGCTGCGCCGGGTCCTCGGTCACCTTGAGCGCCCGGCGGGCCGCCCGCAGGCCGATCGCCAGGTCGGGCTCCACCGGGGCCGACTGGGCCGCCCCGGCGCCGAACCGGGCCTGCCGGGCCCAGCTGCCCAGCGCGCGCACCCGGGCGGCGGCGTCCGCCAGTCGGTCCTCGGCGAGGCGGCCCGAGCGGACCGCCTCCACGATGGCGTCGCGCAGCTCGAGCACCGTCTCCTCGTCGCACAGGCCGCCGCCCACGCAGATCGCGTCGGCGCCCGCGGCCAGCGCCAGCACCGTCCCCTGCGCGATCCCGTAGGTGTCGGCGATGGCGCCCATCTCGACCGCGTCGGTGACGATCAGGCCCTGGTAGCCGAGCCCGCCCCGGCTCTCCGGGCCGCGCAGCAGGCCGCCCAGCACCGCCGGGGAGAGGGTGGCCGGGTAGACCGGGTCGAGCGCCGGGATCATGATGTGCGCGCTCATCATCGCCTTGGCGCCGGCCGCGACCGCGGCCTTGAACGGCGGCAGGTCGCGCGAGCGCAGCAGGTCCTCCGCCACGTCGATCAGCGGCAGGCCGTGGTGCGAGTCCACGTTGGTGTCGCCGTGGCCGGGGAAGTGCTTGGCGCAGGCGGCCACCCCGGCCGACTGCAGGCCCTCCACCCAGGCGGCGGTGTGCCGGGCGCACAGCTCGGTGTCGGCGCCGAACGAGCGCACCCCGATCACCGGGTTGCCCGGGTTCGAGTTCACGTCGGCGGCCGGCGCCCAGTTGAAGTTGATCCCGCACTCGGCCAGCGCGCGGCCGAGCTCGCGGGCCACGTCCCGGGTCAGCGCCGGGTCGTCGATCGCGCCGAGCGCGAGGTTGCCCGGCCAGGAGGAGCCGGAGCCGACCTCCAGGCGGGTGACGTCGCCGCCCTCCTCGTCGATGGCGATCAGCAGGTCCGGGTTCTCCCGGCGCAGCTCGCGGCAGAGCTCGGTCAGCTGGGCCTGGCCGGTCACGTTGCGGCCGAACAGGGCCACCGAGCCGAGTCCGGCCGCGATGTGCCGGTGCACCCACTCGGGCGGCTCGGTGCCGTCGAAGCCGGGCTGCAGCACGGTGAGCGCGTCCCGGTGCAGCTGGTCGCTGTCCGGCACGGTCGGGATGAGGATGCTCACGCGGATCAGCCCTTCACTGCGCCGGCGGTCTGCCCGCCGACGGCCTTGCGCTGGAAGACCAGGAACAGGACCAGGACCGGCAGGGCGAAGAACGTCGAGGCGGCCATGGTGGCGCCCCAGTCGTCGCCGAAGTTGCTCTGGAAGGAGCTCAGCCAGACCGGCAGGGTCTGCGCGGTGCCGGGGCCGGTGGCCTTGTTGAGCACCAGGACCAGCGGGAACTCGTTCCAGGCGGTGATGAAGCCGAACAGCGAGGTGGACATCAGGCCCGGGACCAGCAGCGGGAAGACCACCTTGACGAAGGCCTGCGGGCGGGTGCAGCCGTCCACCATCGCCGACTCCTCCAGCTCCTTCGGCACCGCGGCGATGAAGCCGCGCAGCGTCCAGATGGTGAAGGGCAGCACCATCATCATGTAGAAGACCATCAGCGGCACGAGGCTGTTGAGCATGTCGTTGTCGCGGACGATCAGGTACGTCGAGATGACCATGACCTCCCACGGGGCCATCTGCGCCAGCATGATCACCAGGATGAAGCCCTTGCGGCCGCGGAACCGCATCCGGGCCACCGCGAACGCGGCCAGCGTGGCGATCACCAGCGAGGCCGCCACCGAGACCACCGTGACCAGGATGCTGTTGCCGGTCATCTCCCAGAACTGCGCCGCGTTGAACGCGGTGCTGAAGTGCTCCAGGGTCGCGTGGAACGGGATGAAGACCGGGGTCTTGCTGATGATGTCCTTGTTCGGCTTGAAGGCCGTGACCACCATCCAGTAGACCGGGAAGGCGAAGAAGACCAGCAGGACCAGTGCGATGACATTGGGCCAGCTGCGGCCAAAGAGTGAGCGCCTCACAGCTCGTCCTCCTGCTTCAAGATGATCCGGAAGTACGGGATCATGACCAGCGCCAGCATGACCATGGTCAGGATGGCGATCGCGCCGCCCACGCCGTAGTGCTGGTTGCCCATGCCCTCGACGTAGGCGTAGACCGGCATGGTCTCGGTGCTGCGCTCCGGCCCGCCGTTGTCGATGGTGAAGACCTGGGTGAACGCCTTGAAGATCCAGATGATCTCCAGGAAGGTCGTCCCCAGGAAGAACGGCTTCAGGCTCGGGTAGACCACCGAGGTGAAGACCTTGATCGCGCCGGCCCCGTCCATCCGGGCGGCCTCGTACAGCTCGGTCGGGATCGTGGTCAGACCCGCGTACATGTTGAACGCCACGAACGGGATCGAGCCCCAGACCAGCAGCAGCATGATCACGAAGAACGTGGAGGTCTGGGTGCCGGTCCAGTTGTAGGTGGCCATGCTGTGCCAGCCGAGCTGGTCCAGGAACCAGTTGACCACGCCGTAGCGCGAGTCGAAGAGCCACAGGTACACGGTGGACTGGGCCACCAGCGGCATCGCCCAGGCCAGGATCAGCGAGACGCCGAGGGCCAGTCGCATCTTCTTGCCGAGCCGGTTGAGCAGCAGGCCGACCAGGGTGCCGCCGATCATGATCAGCGCCACGTTGAGCACGGTGAAGATCACCGAGCGCTCGGTGGTGTGCCAGAACTCGGCGCTCTTCAGCTGGTCGGTGTAGTTCGAGAACCCGGTCCACTCCGTCAGGTGCTGGATCAGCTGACGCCGGTTCATGTTCTGCAGCGAGAGGAGGAAGGTGTTGACCAGCGGCCAGGCCAGCAGCGCCAGCGTGGCGACCATGGTCGGCAGCAGCAGCACGTACGGCGCGAACCGGGACAACAGCCCAGGACCGGACCGTCTCGGCCCGCTCAGGGAGTCGCCGGGCACCGGCCCGTGAGTGTTGCTGGGCCCCGGGGACTGAGCCCGCACCGGGTCCGACTGAACAGCCATCGCTCTCTCTTCCTCACGCCTGGCCGAAACGTGACGGCCACCGTCCGGCCGCCCGTGCGGCCCCAAACAGGGCGGCGGCGGCGCCCACCGGCCCCCTCGGGAGCCGGTGAGCGACGCCGCTCGGTGCTACTAGTTCTTCTGCGCGAGACGCTTGCTGATCTCGTCGTCGTACTTCTTGGCCAGGCTGTCGTAGTCCCCGCCCTGCAGGGCGGCGGCCATGAAGTCCTTGATCGGGTTCGGCGTGTTCTCGACGTTCGCCCAGGCCGGGACGTTCGGCGTGGTCGCACCGTTGGTGGAGGCCGGGATGGCGGCCTTCGCGTAGTCGGTGGTGGCCAGCGAGTTCAGCGCGGTCTTGTTCGGGACCAGGCCGGCGGCGGCCATCATGCCCTCGTACTTGTCCGAGAGCGCGATCTTCAGGAAGCCCTTGGCCAGGTCCTGGTTCTTGCTCGCCTGGGCGATGGCCAGGTTCGAGCCGCCCAGGAAGACGCCCGACGGCTTGTCGGCGGTGGCGCCCGGCAGCGGGAAGAAGCCCACCTGGTCGGCCGGCATGTCCTTGGGGGCCGGAGCCTCCCAGCCGAGGCCGATCATCGCGCCGACGTCGCCCTTGGGGAAGAGCGTCATCTGCTGCGGGGTGGCCTCGTCCTTGTCCTTCGGCGCGGTCGAGTAGGACTGCAGCTTCTGGTAGGTCTGGAAGGCGGCCTTGGCCTCCGGCGACTCCAGGTTGCCGACCCACTTGTCGCCGTCCTGCTTGGCGATCTGGCCGCCGGAGCCGGCGATCAGGCCGAAGTAGGTGTACCACTCCTGGCCGGGCAGGTAGATCGGGTTCGCGACGCCGGCGCCCTTGAGCTTGTCCAGGTCGCCGTAGAACTCGTCCAGGGTCTTCGGGGTGGCGGAGATGCCGGCCTTGGTCCACAGCGCCTTGTTGTAGATGACGACGCGGTTGGCGAAGTACCACGGCGCGGCGTACTGCTTGCCGTCCAGCACCGAGGAGGCGTTCAGGTTGGCGGCCCAGTCGTTGCCGCCCAGGTCGCCCTTGTCCTTGGTGATGTCCAGCAGACCACCGGTGGCCGCGTAGCCCGCGGTCTGGGTGTTGCCGACCTCCAGGACGTCCACCGAGCCCTCGGAGAGGGCGGTGGTGATCTTCTGGCCGATCCCGTCCCACTTCTGGATCTGGATGTTCAGCTTGGCGCCCGGGAACTGGGACTCGAAGTCGGCCTTGACGCCGTCCTGCCAGGCCTGCGGCGCGGAGCCGTCCATGAACCAAGCGGTGAGGGTCTTGCCGTTGTAGTTCGCCGGCTTGCTGGAGCTGCTGGAGCTCGCCGTGTCGGACTTCGACGAGCTGCAGGCCGCGACGCCGACGACCATGGCCGCGACGCCGACCGCCGCGATGAGCTGACGCTTCACGCCATCCTCCTGAGGGATGCCCGGTTGCCCCCCATCGGTGGCCAGCGACAGATCCGCACAAACCGTGCGAAAGCGGCGCCGAGACCCTTGAGATGGGTTGGGATTCATGAGTTGGTCTGCAGTGGTGTAGACCAGATGCCTGGAGCTTGGCCTAGACCAATGGCACTGTCAACGGGCCGAAGACCAATCCGGACGAGCCGTTATCAAGCCGACACCGCTCATCGTTCATCGCGTGATGAGCTCCCCGTCGCCATGGCATACGTGCGACGATGTGTGCCGTTAACGAGGTAGTGGGGCTGATGTTGGCCCCGCGAGGGGTCCGGAAGGGCCCCGAGAGGAAGCGGAGAAGCGGCCATGAGCAGCGACGGGGGCACAACGGCCCAGCTCCCCCAGGCGGTGCCGGCACAGACCGGGGCGGCCGGCGACCCGGCGAGCGCCCGCGTGCCCAAGTACTACGGGCTGAAGCGCCACCTGCTCCAGCTCACCGAGACCCAGCCGGCCGGCACCCCGGTCCCCCCGGAGCGGGCCCTGGCGGCCCAGTTCGACACCTCGCGCACCACGGTCCGCCAGGCGCTCCAGGAGCTGGTGGTCGAGGGGCGGCTGGAGCGGATCCAGGGCAAGGGCACCTTCGTGGCCAAGCCCAAGGTGGCCCAGGCCCTGCAGCTGACCTCCTACACGGAGGACATGCGGGCCCAGGGCCTGGAGCCGACCTCCCGGCTGATCGAGGTCGGCTACATCACCGCGGACGACCGGATCGCCCCACTGCTGGACATCAAGCCCGGCAGCCGGGTGCTGCGGATCGAGCGCCTGCGGCTGGCCAACGGCGACCCGATGGCGATCGAGGTGGCCCACCTGTCGGCCAAGCGCTTCCCGGCGCTGCGCCGCAACCTGGTCAAGCACAACTCGCTGTACACCGCGCTGCGCGAGGTCTACGGCGTGGTGGTGGCGGAGGCCGAGGAGACCATCGAGACCACGCTGGCCAACCCGCGCGAGGCCGGGCTGCTCGGCTCCGACCTCGGGCTGCCGATGCTGCAGCTGTCCCGGCACTCCTTCGACCCCGAGGGCGCCCCGGTGGAGTGGGTCCGCTCGATCTACCGCGGCGACCGGTACAAGTTCATCACCCGGCTGCAGCGGCCGAGCTGATCGGCCGACCGGCCGAAGGGGCGCCCCGGAGCCGGGGCGCCCCTTCGGCGTTCCCGGCCCCCGCACCCGGAACGCGGCGATCCGTCTGTCGCCTGGGCCACCTGACGAAGCGTCCGTTCCCAGCTCGAACAGTTGCCCAGTTTCCGAGACGGTCGGTTTTACCTGGTGACACCAGGGCGTACGGTGCCCTACATTCCGACCAGTCCAAGCCGATCACCAAGGGCGCTGCTCGGCGGGCGCGTCGGGAACCGGGGCGCTGCGGCGCTGCTCGGGATCTCCCTGCCACCGCCGGAGCCGCTCATGTCGAACGATCTTGACGCCCCCTCAGCACCGCCGGGGCCGCTGCCCCCGGTCACCCCGGCCCGGGTCCTGGCCGGAATCAGCCTGGCCGTCCCGGTGGTCGCGCTGCTGTGGGTCAACTCCTACGCCAAGCTGACCCCCAAGCTCGGCGGCATGCCGTTCTTCTACTGGTACCAGATCCTCTGGATCCCGGTCTCGGCGCTCTTCACCGGCGCCGCGTACCTGCTGCTCAACCACGATGCCAAGCAGCGCAAGGCCGCCGCCCGCGGGGGTGAATCGCGATGAGCCACGGCGTCAACACGAGCGCCCTGGTGGTGTTCGTCCTCTTCTTCCTGCTGGTCACCGTGCTCGGCTTCCTGGCGGCGCGCTGGCGCAAGGCCGAGAACGGCCAGCACCTGGACGAGTGGGGCCTGGGCGGGCGCAGCTTCGGGACCTGGATCACCTGGTTCCTGCTGGGCGGCGACCTCTACACCGCGTACACCTTCATCGCGGTGCCGGCCGCGGTCTACGGCGCCGGCGCCTCGGGCTTCTTCGCGGTGCCGTACACGATCATCGCCTACCCGCTGGTCTTCCTCTTCCTGCCCCGGCTCTGGTCGGTGGCCCGGGCCCGCGGCTACGTCACCCCGGCCGACTTCGTGCGCGGGCGGTACGGCTCGCGCGGGCTGGCGCTGGCCGTGGCGGTGACCGGCATCCTGGCCACCATGCCGTACATCGCGCTGCAGCTGGTCGGCATCCAGGCGGTGCTGGACACCCTCGGGGTCGGCGGCGGCGCCAACAGCAACTGGTTCGTCAAGGACCTGCCGCTCTTCCTCGCCTTCGCGGTGCTGGCGGCGTACACCTACTCCTCGGGCCTGCGGGCGCCGGCGCTGATCGCCTTCGTCAAGGACACCCTGGTCTACATCGTGATCATCGTTGCGGTGATCTACCTGCCGATGCGGCTGGGCGGCTACGGGCACATCTTCGACCAGGCCGCGACCAAGTTCAGCGCGGTCAACCCGAAGACCCACCAGCCGGTCGGCTCGCTGGTCACCGGCCCGAAGGCGCAGTGGGGGTACGCGACCCTGGCGTTCGGCTCGGCACTCGCGCTCTTCATGTACCCGCACACCGTCACCGGCGTGCTGGCCGCCAAGTCGCGCAACACCGTGCGCCGCAACATGGCGATCCTGCCCGCCTACTCGCTGATGCTGGGCCTGCTGGCGCTGCTCGGCTTCCTGGCGATCGCGGCCGGCGTGGGCAAGGACGCGAACGGCAAGGCGATCGCCGGCTTCAACCCGCAGCTGGCGGTGCCGGAGCTGTTCTCCAAGCTCTTCCCGGACTGGTTCACCGGCGTGGCCTTCGCCGCGATCGGGATCGGCGCCCTGGTGCCGGCCGCGATCATGTCGATCGCCGCGGCCAACCTGTTCACCCGCAACGTGTACAAGGAGTTCATCCGGCCGGACGCCTCCCCGGAGGCGGAGACCAAGGTCGCCAAGATCGTCTCGCTGCTGGTCAAGGTCGGCGCGCTGGTCTTCGTGCTCGGCATGGACAAGCAGCTGGCGATCAACATGCAGCTGCTGGGCGGGATCTGGATCCTGCAGACCTTCGTCTCGGTGGTGGCCGGCCTGTTCACCCGGTGGTTCCACCGCTGGGCGCTGCTGGCGGGCTGGGCGGTCGGCATGGTCTACGGCACCTGGAAGGCGTACGGCATCGCCTCCCCCGCCACCAAGCACTTCGGCGGCAGCAGCGCGACCATCCCGGTGATCGGCGAGATCGGCTACATCGGGCTGACCGCCTTCGCCCTCAACCTGGGCGTCGCCGTGCTGCTCACCCTGGTCCTCAAGGCGGTCAAGGCCCCCGAGGGCGCGGACGAGACGTCCCCGGCGGACTACAGCGCGGAGGAGGGCGACCCCGAGCTCGCGGATGCGCCCCAGCCGGCCACGGCGCATTAAGCGCCCCGGTGCGCGCCCTGTGATCGCGCCGTCATCGCCCTCAACACTGAGGTGATGGCGGCGCGATCATATGTATGGGCGTCCTTCGGACACGATCCACGCACCGACCAGCGGTGATACCTGAGCCAACGGGGAGCGGGCATGCCAGAGCTGAGCACCATCCTGAACGGACAGCCGCGCAGCCGGGCCGCGGCCGAGCTGCCCTCGGTACTGATCGCCACCCGGCACGGGCAGAGCACCGCGAACGTGGAGTTCCAGCTGGCCGAGGCGGTCGGCGCACTGACCGTGCCGATCAGCTGCCGGGACGCGGACATCCCGCTCTCCATGCTCGGACAGGCGCAGGCCCAGGCCTTCGGGCGCTGGTGGGCCGAGCTGCCGTCCGCCGACCGGCCGCGGGCCGTGTGGTGCTCGCCGTACGTGCGGGCGGCGGAGACGGCGCGGATCGCGCTGGCCCAGGCGGCCGGCCTGGGCTCGGTGCCGGTCGGCCTGGCGGTGCGGTACGACGAGCGGCTGCGCGACCGCGAGCTGGGCGTGCTGGAGATGCTCACGGCGGCGGCGATCGACCGGGACCACCCCGGCGAGGCGGCCCGGCGGCAGCGGATGGGCGAGCTCTACTACCGGCCGCCGGGCGGCGAGAGCTGGGCGGACGTGGCGCTGCGGGTGCGCGACTGCCTGCGCGACCTGTGCGCCGAGGAGGCCGGGCACCCGGTGCTGCTGGTGGCGCACGACAACGTGCTGCTGATGCTGCGCTACGTGCTGGAGCGGCTCACCGAGGCGGAGCTGCTGGACCTCGACGTGGTGGCCAACTGCTCCGCGAGCGTGTGGCGTTC
This sequence comes from Kitasatospora sp. NPDC058965, assembly GCF_042741245.1. NCBI lineage: Bacteria > Bacillati > Actinomycetota > Actinomycetes > Kitasatosporales > Streptomycetaceae > Kitasatospora > Kitasatospora sp. NPDC058965. The sequence continues at coordinate 28,775 of NZ_JBHYKG010000027.1, read as the reverse complement.
GGACGGCGACCGGCTCCGCCCGGAGCACTGGAACGGGACCGGGCACTTGACCGGCAACGGCTGACGGCCCGCCGCACGGGTGCTTCGTCCACGGCCGCTCCCCGGATCCTCCGGGGAGCGGCCGTCGTGCTGCACCCCGAGCGTTCTGCTCATTTCTGCGCGTTCTGTCGACTCTATTGACTGTTATGAGCATGGCGGGTGCACTAGGTGCGCACCAGCACTCGCGCACCTCTTCGGAAGGAGCCCCCACGTGCCCTCGGTCCGCCGTCCCCTCCATGCCCTGCTGGCCGTCTCCGCCCTGCTCGCCCTGCCCCTGGCGACCGCACCCGCCGCCACCGCCGCCGCCACCGCGGCGGCCCCGGCTCGCGCCGCCACCGCGCCGCTCGCCGCCACCCCGCCGATGGGCTGGAACGACTGGGCGCACTACCAGTGCGGGATCACCGAGTCGACCATCACCGGCAATGCCGACGCCCTGGTCAGCAGCGGGCTGGCCGCCAAGGGCTACACCACCGTCACGGTGGACGACTGCTGGATGGCCGGCAGTCGCGACGGCTCCGGCAACCTGGTCGCCGACCAGAGCAAGTTCCCGCACGGGATGGCCTGGTTGGGCGCCTACCTGCACAACAAGGGCCTGAAGTTCGGGATCTACGAGGACGCCGGCTCCAGCACCTGCGGCGGCTACCCCGGCAGCGGCCGGCCGCAGGGCGGCGGCGCCGACCACTTCGCCCAGGACGCGGCCTCGTTCGCCTCCTGGGGCGTGGACTACCTGAAGCTGGACGGCTGCAACGTCTACGTCGCCTCCGGCCAGTCCCAGGAGGACGCCTACCGCCAGGCCTACGACGCCGAGTCCGCCGCGCTGGCCGGCAGCGGCCGGGCCATCACCTTCTCCGAGTCCGCACCGGCCTACTTCCAGAACGGCGAGTGGGGCGGCCCGAGTTGGTTCTCGGTGCTGGGCTGGGTCGGCCAGGACGGCCAGCTGTGGCGGGAGGGTTGGGACATCGCCACCTTCGACGCCGCCAAGCCGACCGCCTCGCGGTGGAGCTCGGTGCTCGCCAACTACGGCTACAACCGCTGGATCGGCCGCTACGCCAAGCCCGGCAACTGGAACGACCCGGACTTCCTGATCGCCGGCGACGGCGGGCTGGGCGACGACGAGGCCCGCAGCCAGGTGGCGCTCTGGTCCATGATGGCCGCGCCGATGATCCTCTCCTCCGACGTGGCCCACCTCTCCACCGCCGGCCTGGCCGCGCTCGGCAACACCGACCTGATCGCCCTCGACCAGGACGCCCTGGGCCGGCAGGCCGGGGTGGTCGCCACCGACGGCTCCACCGACACCCTGGCCCGCCCGCTGGCGAACGGCGACCGCGCGGTGGCCGTGCTCAACCGGACCGGCAGCGCCCGGTCGGTCTCCGTCCCGCTCGTCACGGTCGGCCTGCCGGGCTGCACCGCGACCGCCAAGGACCTGTGGACCGGGGCGTCCTCGACCGTCCCGGCAACGCTGACCGCCACCGTCCCGGCGCACGGCACCGCCGTCTGGCGGCTCACCCCGAACGGCTGCGCGGCGCCGGTCCCGACCGGCCAGCTGACCGGCAACGGCGCCAAGTGCGCGGACGACTCCGGCAGTTCCACCACCGACGGCAACCCGGTCATCCTCTACGGCTGCACCGGGAACGCCAACCAGCGCTGGACCGTGGGCACCGACGGGACGGTGCGCACCCTGGGCAAGTGCCTGACCGCCGCGGGCACCGCGGCCGGCTCCTACGCCGTGCTCAGCTCCTGCACCGGTGCCGCCACCCAGAGTTGGACCTACCGGAGCGACGGCACCCTGGCCAGCGCCGCCTCCGGCCTGTGCCTGGACGTCTACGGCGGCGGCACCGCCGACGCCACCCGGCTGGACACCTGGACCTGCGGCAGCCACCAGTCCAACCAGGCCTGGTCACTGCCGGTCTGACAGCGGGTCACCCCTGGTGCGCCGGTCGCAGGTTCCCCCCACGGCCTGCGGCCGGCTCAGCCGCCGAAGGCCCGCCGGTAGGCGCCCGGAGTGGTGCCGAGCCAGCGGGCGAAGTGGTGGCGCAGGGTGGCCGCGTTGCCGAAGCCGACCCGGGCGGCGACGGTCTCCACCGGGTCGGCGGTCTCCTCCAGCAGGCGCTGGGCGAACAGCACGCGCTGGCCGATCAGCCAGCGCAGCGGGGTGGTGCCGGTCTCCTGCTGGAAGCGGCGGGCGAAAGTGCGCGGGGCCATGTGGGCGCGGGCGGCGAGCTGGTCGACGGTCCAGTCCCGGTCCAGCTCGGCGCGCATCCAGTCCAGCACGGTGCCGAAGGAGGAGTACTCGCGGGTCGCGGCGGGCCGGTTCACGTACTGGGCCTGACCGCCCTCGCGGTGCGGGGCCACCACCATCCGGCGGGCGATGCCGCGGGCCACCTCCGAGCCCTGGAGCTTGCGCACCAGGTGCAGGCAGGCGTCGATGCCGGCCGCGGTCCCCGCCGAGGTGACCACCGGGTCGTCGTCCACGTAGAGCACGTCCGGCTCCACCACCGCGAGCGGGAACCGGGCCGCCAGCTCGTCGGTCCACCGCCAGTGCGTGGTGCAGCGCCGGCCGTCCAGCAGGCCCGCAGCACCGAGCAGGAAGGTGCCGCTGCAGATCGAGAGCACCCGCGCGCCCCGCTCGGCCGCCGCCCGCACCGCCTGGACCAGCTCGGCCGGGTAGCTGTCCCGCACCCCCGTGGCGGCCGCGATCACCAGGTCCGCCTCGGCCAGCCGCTCCACGCCGTGCGGCACGTTCACCGTGAACCCCGCGTGGGTGCGCAGCTCGCCCGCCCGGGTCGAGGCCAGCGCGAAGTCGTAGACCGGCAGCCCCTCCTCGCTCCGGTCCAGCCCGAACACCTCGCTGGCCACGCCCAGCTCGAAGGGGTGCACGTCCTCCAGCACCACCGCGACCACGTTCTGCAGGGTTCCGCTCAGCGCCATGGGGGCAGCCTAGCGAACCACTGGCAGGAATTCGACGGAGAGTGGCATTGCTGCCACTCGTTCCGCTTCGAACCGGTTGCCAGGCTGGAGCCATGACCTCCACGCTGGCGAACGCACTCCTCGTCCTCGGCCTGGTCGGCGGCTTCGGCGCCCTCGGCCTGCTGCTCGGCCGCGACCTCGACCGCACCGGACGGCACGGCCGCGACAACTGGCACCGCCCGACCGGCTACCCCGCCGACCCCGGTCAGCCCGACCGGCTGCACCGCACCGCCGTCCCGACCGCCGTCCCGACCGCCGTCTCCCCCGCCGTCCCGGCCGCCGACGCCCCGGCCGCCGACGCCGCCGACCGCCTGCGCGGCACCCTCCCCGCCGCCTCCGACCTGCGCCTTGGCACACTGGTCCGATGGACCTCGTCATCCGCCCCGCGCTCGAAGCAGACCTGCACGCCGCAGGCGAGGTGACCGTGGAGGCGTTCGTCGGCGACGGCCACACCCCGCCCGACGCCCAGTACGTGAGCCTGCTGCGCGACGCCCGCCGCCGCGCCGCCGAGGCCGAGCTGCTCGTCGCCGTCGACCCGGCCGACCTCTCCCGGGGCCCGGCCGGCCGGGTGCTCGGCACCGTCACGCTGGCCGTCGGCGGCACCGAGTGGGCCGACATCGCCGGCCCCGACGAGGGCGAGATCCGGATGCTGGCGGCCGCGGCCGCCGCCCGGGGCCGCGGCGTCGGCGAGGCCCTGGTGCGCGCCACGGTGGACCGCTGCCGCGCGCTGGGCCTGGCGGGCATGGCCTTCTCCACCCGCCCCGGGATGCGGGCCGCGCACCGGATCTACGAGCGGGTCGGCTTCGCCCGCTGCCCGGAGCGCGACTGGAGCCCGCGCGAGGGCATCGACCTGTGGGTCTACACGATGGCGTTCCGGACCGGTGCCGACGCGGCGTCAGGCGCCCGCTGACCCGGGATCAGGCCGGTTTCCGCGAAGCCGCCAGCACCACAGCGCGACGGATCCAACACGCCGCCGACACTACATCTGGGCCTGCGTCGGGCAGCCGCCACTACATGTATGCTCACTCTCGCTGTCGACGCAGGGGAACCCGGTGCGAGTCCGGGACTGCCCCGCAGCGGTGAGCGCGACCGGCCACGCCCGGCGCCGCGAGTCCGAGTACCTGCCGACGGTGTGCCACCCGGGCCTCCCCGCAGGGGCCTTCACAGCACCAGTACCGTCCGGCCCCGCGGGTGGGCCAGGGTGACGACGCGCGCGCCGGAACGTTTCGCCGTGCCGTTTTCCCTGTCGCGCCCCAGTGGTCGGACACGTCCGCCGCCGCCACAGGAGAGAGTGCGCCTTGACCGTCGCTGCCTCAGTCGCCCTGCCGTCCCAGGGAAATGCAGATGCCCCCACCGACCCCGGTACGGCGCTGCTTCGGCTGCTCACTGATTGCAGCACCGACCTTCCGCAGGTGGACCCCGGCCACGTCGCCGCCGCCGCGCTGCGCGGCCGCCACGCCGGTTCGGACTTCGCCGAGCTGCGCGGGCTGGCCGTGGACGCCGCCGCTTCGATGATCGCCGAGGACCCGCAGTACTCGAAGCTGGCCGCCCGGCTGCTCGCCCAGGAGATCCTGGACGAGGCCGCGACCCAGGGCGTGGTCAGCTTCACCGATTCGATCGTCGTCGGCCACGGCGAGGGCCTGATCGGCGACTCCACCGCCGACTTCGTGGCCAAGCACGCCGCGGCGCTGAACGCGCTGGTGGACCCCTCGGGCGACGACCGGTTCGAGTACTTCGGCCTGCGCACCGTGCAGTCCCGCTACCTGCTGCGCCACCCGATCACCCGCAAGGTGGTGGAGACGCCCCAGCACTTCCTGCTCCGGGTGGCCTGCGGCCTGGCGGTCGGCGACACCGCCCGGTCGGTGGCCGAGGTGGCCGAGCTGTACCGCCTGATGAGCCGGCTGGAGTACCTGACCAGCTCGCCCACCCTGTTCAACTCCGGCACCCGGCACCCGCAGATGTCCAGCTGCTACCTGCTGGACTCGCCGCTGGACAACCTGGACTCGATCTACTCCCGCTACGCGCAGATCGCCCGGCTCTCCAAGCACGCCGGCGGCATCGGCCTGTCCTACTCCCGGATCCGCTCGCGCGGCAGCCTGATCCGCGGCACCAACGGCCAGTCCAACGGCATCGTGCCGTTCCTGCGCACCCTGGACTCCTCGGTCGCCGCGGTCAACCAGGGCGGCCGGCGCAAGGGCGCGGCCTGCGTCTACCTGGAGACCTGGCACGCGGACATCGAGGAGTTCCTGGAGCTGCGCGACAACACCGGCGAGGAGGCCCGCCGGACCCACAACCTCAACCTGGCGCACTGGATCCCGGACGAGTTCATGCGCCGGGTCAACGCCAACGCCGACTGGTCGCTCTTCTCGCCGGCCGACGTGCCCGAGCTCGTCGACCTGTGGGGCGCGGACTTCGACGAGGCGTACCTGAAGGCCGAGCAGGCCGGCAAGGCCGTGCGCACCATCCCCGCGCAGACCCTGTACGCCCGGATGATGCGCACCCTGGCGCAGACCGGCAACGGCTGGATGACCTTCAAGGACGCCTCCAACCGGGCCGCCAACCAGACCGCGCTGCCGGGCCGCACGGTGCACTCCTCCAACCTGTGCACCGAGATCCTGGAGGTCACCGACGACTCCGAGACCGCGGTCTGCAACCTCGGCTCGGTCAACCTCGGCGCCCACCTGGCCGAGGGCGCGAGCGCCGCGGACCTGCTGACCGCGATGGACTGGGAGCGGCTGGACGCCACCGTGCGCACCGCGGTGACCTTCCTGGACCGCGTGGTGGACATCAACTTCTACCCGACCACCGAGGCCGGCACCTCCAACTCGCGCTGGCGCCCGGTGGGCCTGGGCGTGATGGGCCTGCAGGACGTCTTCTTCAAGCTGCGCCTGGACTTCGACTCCGCCGAGGCCAAGAAGCTGTCCACGCTGATCGCCGAGCGGATCATGCTGACCGCCTACGAGCGCTCCAGCGAGCTGGCCGAGCAGTTCGGGCAGCACCCGGCCTACGGCGAGACCCGCGCGGCCCGGGGCCAGCTGCACATCGACCACTTCGGCGTGACCCCGCAGTGGCGGGAGCGCTGGGACGCGCTGCGCGCCACGATCGCCCGCACCGGCCTGCGCAACTCGCTGCTGCTGGCGATCGCCCCGACCGCCACCATCGCCTCCATCGCGGGCGTCTACGAGTGCATCGAGCCGCAGGTCTCCAACCTGTTCAAGCGCGAGACGCTGTCCGGCGAGTTCCTCCAGGTCAACCCGTACCTGGTGAAGGAGCTCAAGGAGCTGGGCGTCTGGGACCAGCAGACCCGGGACGCGCTGCGCGACGCCAACGGCAGCGTGCAGGAGCTGGGCTGGCTGCCGGCCGAGGTGCGCTCGCTGTACCGCACCGCCTGGGAGCTGCCGCAGCGCGCGCTGATCGACCTGGCCGCGGCCCGGCAGCCGTACATCGACCAGAGCCAGTCGCTGAACCTGTTCATGGCGGCGCCGACCATCGGCAAGCTGAGCTCGATGTACGCCTACGCGTGGAAGGTCGGTCTGAAGACCACCTACTACCTGCGCTCGCGCCCGGCCACCCGGATCGCCCAGGCCGCCCCCGGCGCCGCCCGCGCCGCCGCGCCGCAGCCCGTGAACACCCCCACCATGACCCAGGCCGAGCAGGACGCCATCGCCTGCTCGCTGGAGAACCCCGAGTCCTGCGAGGCCTGCCAGTGAGCTCCACCCCCGCCGACCAGCCCGACGGCCGGAAGAAGATGCTGCTCGACCCCGGCTTCGAGCTGACCCTGCGTCCGATGCGCTACCCGTCGTTCTACGACCGGTACCGGGACGCGATCAAGAACACCTGGACCGTGGAGGAGGTGGACCTGCACTCCGACGTCGCCGACCTGGCCAAGCTGAGCGAGGGCGAGCGGCACCTGATCGGCCGCCTGGTCGCCTTCTTCGCCACCGGTGACTCGATCGTCGCCAACAACGTGGTGCTGAGCCTCTACAAGCACATCAACTCGCCCGAGGCCCGGCTCTACCTCTCCCGGCAGCTGTTCGAGGAGGCCGTGCACGTCCAGTTCTACCTGACGCTGCTCGACACCTACCTGCCCGACCCGGAGGACCGCGCGGCGGCCTTCGCGGCGGTGGAGAACATCCCCTCCATCGCGCAGAAGGCGCAGTTCTGCTTCACGTACATGAACGCGGTCGACCACCTCGAGTCGCTGCAGACCAAGGACGACCGCCGGGCCTTCCTGCTCAACCTGATCTGCTTCGCGGCCTGCGTGGAGGGCCTGTTCTTCTACGGCGCCTTCGCCTACGTGTACTGGTTCCGCAGCCGCGGCCTGCTGCACGGCCTGGCCACCGGCACCAACTGGGTCTTCCGCGACGAGTCCATGCACATGGACTTCGCCATGTCGGTGGTGGACACGGTGCGCGCCGAGGAGCCCGACCTCTTCGACGACAAGATGGCCCAGCAGGTCACCGAGATGCTGGAGGAGGCCGTCGAGGCCGAGCTCCAGTTCGCCCGCGACCTGTGCGGCGACGGCCTGGCCGGCATGAACACCGAGTCGATGCGCCAGTACCTGGAGGCGGTGGCCGACCAGCGGCTGGCCCGCCTGGGCCTGCCGGTCCGCTACGGCTCGACCAACCCGTTCGGCTTCATGGAGCTGCAGAACGTCCAGGAGCTGACCAACTTCTTCGAGCGCCGGGTCTCGGCGTACCAGGTGGCCGTGGAGGGTTCGGTCTCCTTCGACGACGACTTCTGATCCGACCCGTCGGGACGGGAGCGCGGTGGCCGCCACCGCGCTCCCGTTCTGCTTTTCCGGGGTGGCAACGGCGACCGCCGGTGCCGGACTCGTGAATCGATCCCTGTCTCAATTACCACTTTGCCAACAGGTCGTCACACTCGTAGTCTGCCACCGCAGTTCCGGTACCAACCAAGAGGGAGAGCACCACATGGGGGGATCCATCCGCGTCCGGCCGCGCTCGCTGCGCACCCTGACGCACCGTCTGCTGGCGACCGCCGCGGTCGGCGCACTGGGCCTCGGGGGCGTCGGGCTCGTGCAGGCCGCGCCGGCCGCGGCGCAGAGCGCCGTCGTCCCGGGGGACATCGACGGCGACGGCAATCCGGACATCGTGCTGCCCGACCCCTCGGGCAACGGCAACCTGATCGCCGTCAGCACCGGCGCCGGGAGCACGTTCCAGCCGCGGGTCGTCTCGACCGCGGCTGCCAGCCCCGAGCACGACAGCTGGCGCAACTACCGGATCGCGCACTACGGCAGCCTGACCGGCAGCGGACCTGACGACCTGTTCGCGCTGAACCTCGTCTCGCACAAGCTGTACAGCTACCGCAACGACGCGGCCTCGGGCGGCACCGCGGGCCAGTTCACCAACCCCGCCGGGGTCGGCCAGCTGGCCCGGCCCGCCTGCAACACGGCCGGCCTCCGCTGCGGCTTCTACGCCGCGGACTGGAGCGGGGCCGATCAGATCGTCGCCGGTCCCGGGCACAACGGCGGCACCGGGCCGACGCTGATCGACAACGAGGCCGGCGCGATCTACTCGTTCGGCTGGACCGGCAGCGGCCTCTCCCCCGCGGTCAACATCGGCGCCGTCCGTGGCTCCGCCCTGATGGTGGCGAACGTCGGCGGCGCCCCCACCCTGTGGGCCGGTGACGAAATCAGTGGGGTCCTCTACACGAAGCAGCTGTCCTACGACGCGGCCGGACTGCCGACCGGCGACTTCGCCGAAGAGCCCACGCCGATGTGGCAGACCGTGCGGGACACCGCCACCGGGGCCTGGATGGGGGCCACCCCGGTCGACAGCACCAGCGGGAGCCAGGTGCAGTACCTGCACGTCGACCCGTTCGCCAACGCCTGGGCGTTCGGCAGCGACGGCACGGTGCGGGCCCTGGGCAAGTGTCTGGACGCCACCGGCAACGGCACCGCCAACGGCACCAAGCTGGAGCTCTGGGACTGCAACGGCGGTGCCAACCAGCAGTGGAGCAACGGCGCCAACGGCTCGCTGTTCAACCCGGTGTCCGGCCGCTGCATGGACAACCCCTACGGCGCCAACACGCCCGGCACCCAGCTGCAGCTCTGGGACTGCAACGGCGGCGCCAACCAGCGCTGGTTCGGCCAGTCCAACAACGGACCGGTGACCTCGCCGTACCTGCCGGTGAGCGCGATCGCGGAGACCGTCTCGACGTTCTACGCCCCCGGTGACACCACCAACGGCAACCCCGACCTCTACACCCTCAGCCCGGGCGGGATCCTGCGGGAGTACCCGGGCGCCCCGGCCGCGTTCGGCTCCGCCCAGTTCGGTGCCCCGTCGACGCTCTCGCTGATCCGCCCCGGCCACGTCCGGATCCAGTCGGCCGACCTGGCCAACAAGTGCGTGGACTCCCCGTGGGGCTTCAGCTCGATCGGCACCGCGACCAACCTGTTCGACTGCACCGGCGGTTCCAACCAGGTCTGGACCCTGGCCCCCGACCTGTCGGTCCAGATGGGCTCGCACTGCGTGTCCTCCAACGACGCCGTGGGCAACCCGCTCTTCCTGGACCGCTGCCGCGGCGACCAGCGCCAGCGCTGGGTCGGCAACCCGAACGGCGCGTTCCAGCTGCCGGCCGGCCCGTGCATGACCGACCCGAACGGCAGCACCGCGAACCCGGTCCAGCTCCAGCTCGCGACCTGCACCGGCGCCGTCGGCCAGAAGTGGACCCTCACCTCGGCCACCTGATCCGCCGCACCGCCCGCACACGCGTCAGGGCCGCCACCCCGTGCGGGGTGGCGGCCCTGACGCCGTGCCGGACTAGGCGTTCGGGACCGTGGCGTACTTCGGCGTGCCCTCGGCCATCTGGCGCAGCGCGTCCTTGCGGTCGCGCTTGGAGAGCCGGTCGATGTAGAGGTAGCCGTTCAGGTGGTCGGTCTCGTGCTGCAGGCAGCGGGCGAAGAAGCCGGTGCCCTCGACCCGGACCGGGTTGCCGTCCTTGTCCTGGCCGGTGACCACGGCGAAGTCCGGCCGGGGCAGCTCGGCGTAGGCGCCGGGCACCGACAGGCAGCCCTCGTTGCCGTCGTCCAGGGTGCGCCGGTCCACCGGCAGCTCCTCCAGCACCGGGTTGATCACGTGCCCGACGTGCCGCACGTTCTGGTCGTCCGGGCAGTCGTAGACGAACACCTTGGCGTCCACGCCGATCTGGTTGGCCGCCAGGCCGACGCCCTCGGCCGCGTACATCGAGACGAACATGTCGTCGATCAGCGCGGCCAGCTCGCCGTCGAACGCGGTGACCGTCCGGCACTCGCGGTGCAGCACCGGGTTGCCCACCACCGTGATCGGCCGGGCGGTGCCCTTGCTGGTGTCGGGCTCCTCACCGATCACCCGGACCGGCTCGGCCGGCTCCTGGTGCTCGTGGGTGTGCTCGTCGTGCTGCTCGGCCATCTGTCCGCTCCTGTAGTGCGCCGGTGGGCTAACCGTCCAAGCCTAAGGGGCGCTCAGCAGACCTCTTCCACGTCCCGGTAGGCCCGGGTGCTCGGCGCCGCCGCCACCCACCGGTCCAGCAGCAGTCGGACCAGGCCGGCCGGGGCGGCGATGCCGCACTCCCGCTCGGTCTGCCAGGCGGAGCCGCCGCTGCCGTGGCTCAGGTGGCTGAGGTGGCCGGGGTGCGCCGCGTCGCCGTCGTCGTGCGGGTCGTGGTGCACGGTGCGGCCGTCGTCGGTCACCATCCGGCTCTCCGAACAGGCCCGGCAGAGCAGTCGGACCGACGAGGTCCAGTCCTCGGCCGCGTAGCCGGCCTCGGCCACCAGCCGCTCCAGCGCGTCCCGGTCCGCCTCGGTCGCCGCCTGCAGCAGCACCACGTAGGTCGGCACCGGCGAGGGCGCCCACAGCTCGATCTCGTCGAAGACGGGGTAGGCGGTGCCGCCGGCCACCCGCTCGCCGTGCGGGGCGCCGTCGTGCAGCACCACCTCGCCCCAGCGGCGGCCGGAGGAGGGCAGCGGGATGGAGAGCACCTCCACCCGGGCCGGGTCCAGCCGGCGGCCCCAGACCACCTCGGACTCGCCCTCCGGGGAGAGCCGCACCGGGGTGGTGCCCAGGTCCAGCCGGACCGGGCCGTCGGCCACGGCGCCCGTCCCGCCCGGCAGCCGCAGGCCGTACGCCTGCCAGGCCCGGCGGGCCAGCGGCCAGTCCTGCAGCGCGGTGGCGGTGATGCCCAGGTTCCACCAGTCGGGTGCGCCGTGGTCGCGGTCGAGCAGGGCGACCGCGCGCAGGCCGGCCACCCGGGCCTGTTCCCAGTCCCGGCGGAACTTGTGCAGCAGGGCCAGGTTGAACCAGGAGTCGGAGAGCCAGGGTTCCAGGTCGGCGGCCATCACCAGCAGCGCTCCGGCGTCCTCGTACCGCCCGTCGCCGATCAGCGTGAAGGCCCGGTCGGTCGTCTGCCGCCAGGTGGCGGACGGCCGGTGCCGTGCCCGGTGGAAGATCTTCACGTTGCCCTGCCGCCTGTCCGCTCGGTTCCGCTGAATCCTGCTGGGGCCGGTCCGCCTCCCCGTTGCCGAGCCGGGAGCCCGGGGCCCCGGTTCGGGTAGTTCCACGCTACGACCGCATCCAACCACGGCTGCCGCCGGGCGCGCTCACTGCACAGGGGTTCATCCCTGCACAGCGGTTCATCCGCCTTCGGCCCTGGCCACCGTGCACGGCCCGCGCCCCTGGGCCCGCACCCGCTCCAGCGCCGCCACCACCACCGGGTCGTAGCTGCGCCCGCACTCGGCCCGCAGGGCGGCCAGCACCGCGGCGGCGCCGTCCGTCACCCCGCACAGGTCCTCGTGCGCGTTGGCCACCCGGATGATCCGGGCCGCCAGCGGCAGCGTGCGGTCCGTCCGGCCGTCGGGGCCGAGCAGCGGATCGGCCGACCGGGCCACCTGCTCGGCCACCGGCTCCGGCACCCCGGTGCACCGGATGACCTCGCTGCCCAGCCGGGCGATCCGCTGCTGCTCCTGCTCCGGCAGGGTGGCGGTGGCGCCGGCCGCGACGGGTTCGACCAGGGAGAGCTGGCCGATGTCGTGCATCAGCGCGGCGTACTCCAACAGGGCGAGCTCGTGGGCGCCCAGACCCAGTTCGCGGCCGAGCGCGCAGGCGGTGTCCGCCACCCGGCGGGCGTGGCCGGGCGCGGTGTAGCCGGCCACCTCGGTGGCCCGGGCCAGGCTGGCGATGGTCTGCCCGTAGGTCGCCCGCACCGCGGCCGCCCGCCGGAACGACGCCTGGGCCAGCAGCAGCGGCAGGCAGAAGACCGGCAGCGCCCACAGGCCCACCTCGCCGGCCGCCAGGCTCACCAGCATCCCGGTGGCGGCGATCGCGGAGCCGATCCCGGGCAGCGCGCGCAGCTCCTCCTCCAGCGCCGAGCCGAACCGCGCCCCGCTCCCCCGGTGCTGACAGGCCGCCAGCACCGCGTCGCACAGGCCGGCCAGTGCGGCCACCAGCACCAGGAAGACCCCGTAGGCCGGCCCGGCCAGCGGCAGCCGGTCCAGCGCGCCACTGGTGTAGAGCGGCTGGAAGAGCACCGCGGCGAAGCCGACCACCAGCAGCCGGCGGGCCGCGCCGTCCGCGTCGAACGCGCGGACCGGCCCGAACCGGTCGGCCCGCCGCCGGTGGCTGCGGCGCCCGCGCACCGGCCGGTCGGGCCGGACCCGGCGCCGGTCCGCCGCCGCGCGCGCGTGCGGGTGCCCGCCGACCGGGGTGCGCCGCGGGCGCGGCACCGAGCCGTCCCGCTCCGGCGCCCGGCCGCGGAGCCGGGCGAGCAGGTCCGGCGCCACCGCCCGCAACAGGGTGCCGGCGGCCAGCCCGGCGCCGACCACGGCCACCACCTGCAGCGCCCCGTGCTGGGTGGGCAGTCCGCGCAACGGCCCGAGCAGTGCGTAGGCCAGCCCGGCGGCCGCACCCAGCGGTGCCTGCTCGCGCCCGTCCGGACGCCGGATCCGGACCGCCTCACCCACCGTGACCAGCGCCGCGAAGCCGGCCGCCACCACCGGCTCGGCCACCGGACCGGTGACCACCGCGGCCACCGCGGCCGCCAGCAGCAGCAGCGCGGCGGCCCGCACCGCCGCGGCCCCGCCCGGACCACCGCCCGGGCGGACCACCGCCGCCCTCATCTGGCACCGCCCGCGGCGAGCCGCGGCGGCGGCTCCGGCACCCCGAGCGGGATGTCCGGCACCGCTTCCTCGCCCTCGGCCGGCGGCAGCACCGGCTGCCAGCCGTGCCGGGCCACCGCCGCGACCAGCGCCTCCACCATCGCCGGGTCGAACTGGCTGCCGGCGCACCGGCGCAGCTCGGCCACCGCCTCGGCGACCGGGCGGCCGCGCCGGTAGGAACGGGTGGAGGTCATCGAGTCGAAGGCGTCGGCCACCGCGATGATCCGGGCGAACTCCGGGATCCGCTCGCCGGCCAGGCCGTGCGGGTAGCCGCGGCCGTCCAGCCGCTCGTGGTGGTGCAGGATCCCGGCGTGCGCCTCGCCGAGGAAGTCGATGCCGCGCACCAGCTCGTGCCCGTACTCGGGGTGCACCTCGACGGCCCGGCGCTCGGCCTCGGTCAGGGGACCGTTTCTGCGCAACAGTTCGGTCGCCACCCCGAGCTTGCCCACGTCGTGCAGGGTGCCGGCGAAGTGCAGCGTGCGCAGCCGCTCGCCGGCCATGCCGAGCTGACCGGCGATCAGCACCGAGGCCCGGCCGACCCGTTCGCTGTGCCCGCGGGTGTAGGCGTCCTTGATCTCCACCGCCTGCACCAGCGCCTCCACGGTGGCCCGGTGCGCCGCCCGCTCCCGGTGCCCCTGGGCGAAGACCCAGGCCGAGATGGACAGCGGCAGCAGCGCCAGCACCGCGGCGAAGGCGCCGTACGGTCCCTGCCAGAGCACCGCCATCATCAGCCCGCCGAGCGCGTGCACCAGCGCCGGCAGGCCGAGCACGCTGCGCGCGCCGCGGGCCAGTTCGGACAGCGGGGTGCGCTCGGCCAGCACCCGCACGCCCGCCACCAGCACCCCGTTGACCAGGCAGAAGGCGAGCACCGCGGCCAGCGCCGGGGCCAGCGCCACCGGGTAGCGGGCGCCCAGCAGCAGCCGCGGGCCGTGCAGCGCGCCGAACAGCACCGCGGCCGTCCAGGCGGACAGCGCGAACTGGGCCGCGTTCCAAGCCCGGCGCAGCAGCGGCGGCCCGCCCGCGGCACCGCCGGTCAGCGCGGCCGGCAGCGCCACCAGCGCGGCGGCGCCCGGCGGCAGCATCAGCACCCCGGCGTAGAGCACCGGCAGGAAGGTGTTGGCACTGGGCCGGATCACCCCGACCGGCTCGGCGACCGGGCGGGGCACCCGGACCAGCCGGGCCCGGACCCGGCGCACCGCGCGCAGGCAGGGGCTGGGCACGCCCTGGGCGACCGACTCCCAGCAGGCGTGCAGGAAGGCGAGCAGCGCGACCCTGGGCCAGTCGACCGACCCGGTCCAGCTCGGCCGGCCCGGCAGCAGGCAGCAACAGCCGGCGGCGACCAGCACCAGCACCACGTAGCCGCGGGCCGGGGCGGTCAGCCGCGCGCCGCCCGACCGGCCGTCGGGGGCGGTCCGCTCGGCGGCCGTCCGTTCCGGGAGCGCGTGGCCCCCACGATCGACAGCGATCTCAGCCTCCCCACCTCGCCCGGGCTCGTCAGAGGAGGATAGGCCTCAACTCCCGGGCTGGGAGCCGCCATCACGCGATACCCGGCCGTGCCCGGCACACACTCACCCGATCGAGTGACTTGAGCGAACTGACGGCGCGTCATGCGGGCCGTGCGCACATGCGACAGGGGCCCGGGAGCGAACTCCCGGGCCCCTGTGCGAAGCCGTCCTACTCGGCGGGCGAGACCACCGGGCCGGCGGCCAGCAGACCGGTCCCGCCGTGCGCGGCGCCCGGGTCCACCTCCACCACCGGCTCGGTGCTGCGCTGGCCAGCCCGGATGCTGTCGATCCGGGCCAGCACCTTGCTGCGCAGGTCCGACGGGGTGTCGTCACAGCCGCAGGAACGCTTGATCAGCGCCTTGATGGCCTGCTCCAACCCGTACTTCTCCAGGCAGGGCGAGCACTCGTCAAGGTGCTGGCGCAGCTTGGCGCAGTCGCCTTCCGGCATCTCGTTGTCGAGGAACTCGTAGAGGTGGTCGAGCACCTCGCCGCAGTCCGTGGCGTGCGGGTCTCCGCAGCTCATGAGCCGGTGCCTTTCGCCTCGCGCCCAGCCCCGCTGCCGGCCGGAACCAGCCCGCGCTCGCGGGCGTAGTCCTCCAGCATGCCCCGCAACTGGCGGCGGCCTCGGTGCAGCCGGGACATCACCGTACCGATGGGGGTCCCCATGATGTCGGCGATCTCCTTGTATGCAAAGCCCTCGACGTCCGCGAGGTAGACCGCGATGCGGAACTCCTCCGGGATCGCCTGCAGGGCGTCCTTCACGTCACTGTCCGGCAGGTGGTCGAGCGCCTGGGTCTCGGCCGAGCGCAGACCGGTCGACATGTGCGACTCGGCCCGGGCCAGCTGCCAGTCCTCGATCTCCTCGGCGGCGGTGCGCTGCGGCTCCCGCTGCTTCTTGCGGTACGAGTTGATGAAGGTGTTGGTCAGGATGCGGTACAGCCAGGCCTTCAGGTTGGTGCCCTCGCGGAACTGGTGGAAGGAGGCGTACGCCTTCGCGAAGGCCTCCTGCAACAGGTCCTCGGCATCGGCCGGGTTGCGGGTCATCCGCAGTGCGGCCGAATACATCGGGTCCAGATAGCCCAGGGCGTCGCGCTCGAAGCGCGCCCGGCGCGCCTCCTCGGTCTCCTCGGCGGAGACCCGGAAGGTGTCCTCGCCGATCGCCTCCGCCAGCTCCTCACCGGTCAGCGGCGTGTCGCCCGGGAGCTCGTCCCCGTCCAGGCCCACGTGCGGCTCGTCCTCGGTCGCGGCGACCGGACCCACCTCCTCGCTGCTGCGGGCACGGCTCACCGCGAGCCCGCCCGGAAGCGAGGATATCGGGCCCTCGGGCTTCTCGCCCGCGACGAGCCACTCCGACCACGGGACGAAGGCGCTCTCGGCGCTCCGCTCCTCCGGCCGCTCGGGGCAAGCGATCGAACCCATGTGCGCTGCCTTTCCGCTGGAGCACTTCCTGACGGAAGGGTTAACCCGGCCGACCGCCCCGGCATTCCCGGGCCCAGCACGGATTCCCCCGGTCCGCCACTCAGCCGGTCCCGGCCAGCCAGTCGGCCACCGCGCCGGTGATCAGCGCCAGCACCCCGGACTGATCGATCGGCGCGGACTTCGGCACCTTGAACCCGTGTCCGGCGGCCGGGACCGGCACCAGCCGGTGTCCGGCGGGCAGCTCGGGGAACTCCGCCGGGGTGCCGAAGGTGTCCGCCCCGCCCTGCACCACCAGCGTGGGCAGGCCGCTGTCCAGCAGCTCCGCGGCCCGGGAGCGCTCCGGCTTCCCCGGCGGGTGCAGCGGGAAGGCCAGCGCCAGCACGGCCACCGCACCGCTGGCGGCCCCGGTCCGGCAGGCCACCCGGGCGCCGGCGCTGCGGCCGCCGACCACCAGCGGCAGCCCCTCGCCGGCCAGCCGCTCGACCACCGGCAGCCAGCCGGCGTCCAAGGTCTTCGGGGCCGGGGCCAGCTTCCGGCCCGCCACCCGCCAGGGCTGCTCGACCAGGGCCACGCTCACCCCGTGCCCGGGCAGCGCGGCGGCCAGCGCGGCCAGGTCCGGGGCCTCGATGCCGCCGCCCGCGCCGTGCCCGAGGGCCAGCAGCAGGCGCGGCTCGGCGGCCCGGTGCCAGTTGATCGCGGCCGGCCCGGCCGGGGTCTCCACCAGGGTCCGACGGTCCGTCACCAGAACAGCGCCCCCTCCATGTCGGGGGTGACCCGCTCGGTCAGCCCGGGGTGGTTGTTGCGGATGCTGCCCACCGCACTGGCCACCGGGGTGACCGCGAGCAGGCCGGGCCGCGGCGGGACCAGCAGCGCGCGGGCCTCCTCCGCATTGTCCAGCCCCGGGTCCAGCCAGGCGGCGAACGACTCGGGCTGCAGGAAGAGCGGCATCCGGTGGTGGATCGGCGCCAGCAGGTCCTCGGCCCCGGTGGTCACGATCGTGCAGGTGACCAGCCAGCCCGCCGGGTGGTCGGCCGGGTGGCCGCGGTCCCGCCAGAACTCGTACAGGCCGGCCAGGGCCAGCGGCGCCCCGTCCACCCGGTGCACGAAGTGCGGGACCTTGCGCGGCCGGCCCCGGCCGCCGACCGGCTCGACGGTCTGCCACTCGTAGTAGCCGTCCACCGGGAGCAGGCAGCGGCGGGCGGCGAAGGCCTGCCGGTAGGCGGGCTTCTCGTGCACCGTGTCGGCCCGGGCGTTGATCATCTTGACCGCGGTCGCCGGCGAGTCCGACCAGGCCGGCACCAGGCCCCAGCGCAGCCGCCGCAGCTGGCGCACCGGCGCGCCGCCGCCCTTCGGCACCCGCTCCAGCACCGCCAGCACCGGATCGGTCGGCGCCACGTTCCAACTGGGCGCCAGGGTCTCCTCCGGGTCCCACTGGGCGACCCCGAAGAGCTCGACGATGTCCTCCGGCCGGGTGCTCGCCGCGAATCGACCACACATGCGGCCACCCTATGCAACCGGCGGCTACCGCCGGGACGTCTCGGCATGGGAGGCTGCCCACCCCCCGCCCGCCCGACCCAGGGAACTCGCGATGAACCACAGTCTCGACCAGCTCTGGCAGCAGGCCGTCGGCACCCAGCCCGACCCGCCGCACTGGCTGGTGCTGGCCTGCGCCGGCGCCGCCCTGCTCGCGGTGCTGCCGCACCCGGTCTGGCGGCTGAGCCGCAACGTGGTGACGCTGGCGCACGAGGGCGGGCACGCGCTGGTCGCGCTGCTCACCGGTCGGCGGCTGGCCGGGATCCGGCTGCACTCGGACACCTCGGGACTGACCGTCTCGGCCGGGCGCCCCACCGGGCCCGGCATGATCCTCACGGCGGCGGCCGGCTACACCGCCCCCTCGCTGCTCGGCCTCGGCGGCGCCGCGCTGCTGGCCGCCGGCCGGATCACCGCCCTGCTCTGGATAGCCATCGTGCTGCTGGTCGGCATGCTGGTGATGATCCGCAACGCCTTCGGGCTGCTCTCGGTGGTGCTCACCGGCGCCGCCTTCTTCGCGGTCTCCTGGTTCGGCAGCGCCCAGCTGCAGGCCTGCTTCGCCTTCCTCGGGGTCTGGTTCCTGCTGCTGGCCGGGGTGCGCCCAGTGGTCGAGCTGCAGCGCAAGCGGCACCGCGGCGGTGCGCGCGACTCGGACGCCGACCAGCTGGCCCGGCTCACCGGGGTGGCCGCGCTGCTCTGGGTGGCGCTCTTCGCGGTGGTCGCGCTGGCCTGCCTGGTGATCGGCAGCAGCTGGCTGCTGGCCGGCTAACGGGCCTCCCGGACCGGCGGACGCCCCTGCGCGGCCGGGCCGTCCACCCCTCGGCCGGGTGGGCCGCATCCCAGGCCACCGCACCTAGACTGGCCGCATGACCGACACCCTGTGGCCCGCACCGGTTGCGACCGGCGCCGTCGACGCGACTGTCACCATTCCTGGTTCCAAGTCCGTCACCAACCGCGCGCTGATCCTGGCCGCGCTGGCCGGCGAGCCCAGTTGGGTGCGCCGCCCGCTGCGCAGCCGCGACTCCCAGCTGATGGCGGACGGCCTGCGGGCCCTGGGCGTGGGCATCGAGGAGCAGGTCAACAACTCCAGCGGCGGCACCGGCGGCGGCGAGGCCTGGCGGGTCATCCCGGCCAAGCAGCTCGCCGGCCCGGCCCGGGTCGACGTCGGCAACGCCGGCACCGTGATGCGCTTCCTGCCCCCGCTGGCCGTGCTGGCCGACGGTCCGGTGCACTTCGACGGCGACCCGCGCAGCCACGAGCGCCCGCAGCACGGCGTGATCGACTCGCTGCGCGCGCTCGGCGCCCGGATCGAGGACGGCGGGCGCGGCGGCTTCCCGCTGACCGTGCACGGCACCGGCGCGCTGGACGGCGGCGTGGTGGAGCTGGACGCCTCCGCCTCCTCCCAGTTCGTCAGCGCGCTGCTGCTCTCCGGCGCCCGCTACAACCAGGGCGTCGAGGTCCGCAACACCGGCGGCCCGGTGCCCTCGCTGCCGCACATCCGGATGACGGTCGACATGCTGCGCCTCGCCGGGGTCCAGGTGGACGCGCCCGAGGACGGCGGCGAGCCGGACGTCTGGCGGGTCACTCCGGGCGCGCTGCTCGGCCGCGACCTGGTGGTCGAGCCGGACCTGTCCAACGCCGCCCCGTTCTTCGCCGCCGCCCTGGTGACGGCCGGTCGGGTGACCGTGCGGGACTGGCCCCGGCACACCACCCAGCCGGGCGACCAGCTGCGCGAGATCTTCGGGCGGATGGGCGGCCGGGCCGAGTTCACCGACGACGGCCTGCGCTTCACCGGCACCGGCGCGGTGCACGGCATCGAGGCCGACCTGCACGACGTGGGCGAGCTCGCCCCGGTGATCGCCGCGGTCGCCGCGCTGGCCGACTCCGAGTCCCACCTGTACGGCATCGCCCACCTGCGGCTGCACGAGACCGACCGGCTGGCCGCGCTGGCCAAGGAGATCAACGAGCTGGGCGGCGACGTCTCCGAGACCGCCGACGGCCTGCGGATCCGCCCGCGCGCGCTGCACGGCGGCGTCTTCCACACCTACGAGGACCACCGGCTGGCCACCGCCGCCGCGGTGCTCGGCCTGGTGGTGCCCGGCGTCGAGGTGGAGAACGTGGCCACCACCGCCAAGACGCTGCCGGACTTCCCGCTGATGTGGGACCAACTGCTCGGCCGGGCGGCCGGCTGAGCGGGGGTAGCAGCACCATGCGCCGTTACGGCAAGGACGCCGACGAGGACGACATCCGCAACCGCCCGGCCCGCCGGGGCTCCCGGCCGCGGACCCGGATCCGCCCCAAGCACGAGGACGCCGCCGAGGCGATGGTGCTGACCGTCGACCGCGGCCGGCTGACCTGCCTGGTCGAGGCCGGCACCAAGCGGGAGCGCCAGGTCCTGGCCATGAAGGCCCGCGAACTCGGCCGCAAGGGCGTGGTGGTGGGCGACACCGTCAGCCTGGTCGGCGACCTGTCCGGGGAGCCGGACACGCTGGCCCGGATCGTCCGGGTCGAGGAGCGCACCTCGGTGCTGCGCCGCACCGCGGACGACGACGACCCGTACGAGCGGATCGTGGTGGCCAACGCCGACCAGCTGGCGATCGTCATCGCGCTGGCCAACCCGGAGCCGCGCCCGCGGCTGGTCGACCGCTGCCTGGTGGCCGCCTACGACGCCGGCATGGAACCGCTCCTGGTGCTCACCAAGTCCGACCTGGCCCCGGCCGAGCCGCTGCTGGAGGCGTACGCCCCGCTCGGCATCCAGTACGTGGTCACCCGCCGGGACGAGCTGGCCACCGCCGGCGCCGAGGAGGTGCGCGCGCACCTGCGCGGGCTGTCCACCGTCTTCATCGGGCACTCCGGGGTCGGCAAGACCACCCTGGTGAACGCCCTGGTGCCGGAGCGCCAGCGGACCACCGGCCACGTCAACGCGGTGACCGGGCGCGGCCGGCACACCACCGTCTCGGCGCTGGCGCTGCGGCTGCCCCCGCCGCCGGGGGCCAAGCCCGGCTCGAAGAAGGCGCTGGACCCGGGCTGGGTGATCGACACCCCCGGCTTCCGCTCCTTCGGCCTGTCGCACATCGACCCGTCCCGGGTGATCCTCGCCTTCCCCGACCTGGAGCCGGGCACCGCGGACTGCCCGCGCGCCTGCAGCCACGACGAGCCGGACTGCGCGCTGGACGCCTGGGTGGCGGACGGCCACGCCGAGCCGGCCCGGCTGCACTCGCTGCGCCGCCTGCTCGCCGCCCGGGAGCCGCGCGAGGGGGACTGACGGCCTCCCAGGTGTCGGGCGCCCGCCGATTGGTGATCATAGGAGGACGGGCGAGCTCGACACAGGAGGCGCAGTGGCCTGGTTCATGGTGGTCCTCGCGGGTCTGCTGGAGACCGGATTCGCCGTCAACCTCAAGCTCAGCCACGGATTCACCCGGCTGGGGCCGACCATCGCCTTCGCCTTCTTCGCGCTGAGCAGCTTCGGGCTGCTCACCCTCTCGCTCAAGCAGCTGCCGGTGGGCAGCGCGTACGCGGTGTGGACCGGGATCGGCGCGGCGGGCACCGCGATCTACGGGATGGTCTGGCTGGGCGAGTCCACCTCGGTGCTCAAGCTGGTCTCGGTCAGCCTGGTGATCGCCGGTGTGGTGGGCCTCCAGCTCAGCGGGTCCGGTCACTGAACGCTGCGGTGGGCGGGGGCGTCCGGACGGTACTGTTCGACCCATGGCCGACTACCACGATGACCTCCGCCTCGCCCACGTGCTCGCCGACTCGGCCGACTCGGTCACCCTGGACCGCTTCCGGGCGCTGGACCTGGCGATCGAGACCAAGCCCGACCTGACGCCGGTCTCGGACGCCGACAAGGCCGCCGAGGAGCTGGTGCGCGGGGTGCTGCAGCGGGCCCGGCCGCGCGACGCCGTGATGGGCGAGGAGTTCGGCCTGGTCGGCTCGGGTCCCCGGCGCTGGGTGATCGACCCGATCGACGGGACCAAGAACTACATCCGCGGGGTGCCGGTCTGGGCCACCCTGATCGCCCTGCTGGAGGTCGGCCCGGACGGGACGGAGCAGCCGGTGGTCGGCATCGTCTCCGCACCGGCGCTGCAGCGGCGCTGGTGGGCGGCCAAGGACCTGGGCGCCTACGCCGGGCGCAGCCTGGCCAAGGCGAGCCGGATCCACGTCTCCCAGGTCTCCCGGATCGAGGACGCCTCGTTCTCCTACTCCTCGCTCTCCGGCTGGGAGGAGCGCGGCCGGCTCGACCCGTTCCTGGACCTGACCCGGGCCTGCTGGCGGACCCGGGCCTACGGCGACTTCTGGTCCTACATGATGGTGGCCGAGGGCGCGGTGGACGTCGCCGCCGAGCCGGAGCTGAGCCTGTGGGACATGGCCGCCCCGTGCATCGTGGTGCAGGAGGCCGGCGGCCGGTTCACCGGGCTGGACGGCATCGACGGCCCCAGCGGCGCCGACGCGGTGGCCTCCAACGGCCTGCTGCACGAGGAGGCGCTGCGCCGGCTGAGCGTCTGACGCACCGGCAGGGCCGGCCGACCGCCCGACGCACCGTCGGGCGACGGCCCGTCAGGCGGTCATCTCCGGGTGCATCGCGTCCAGCAGCCGCCCGGCCCGCTCGGCCACCTCGGGCGGGCCGTAGTCCGCGGCCCGGCGGCACCAGTTCTCCGCCTGCACCGGCTCGCCGCGGCGCAGCGCGAGCAGCGCCAGCCGCAGCGCGGCCCGGCCGTGGCCGGCGTCGGCGGCCCGGGTGTACCAGAGCATCGCCTCCGGCTCGCGCTCCTGGCGGGCCAGCAGCAGGCCGAGGTTGAAGGCGGCGCTGCGGCTGCCGGTCTCGGCGGCCCGCCGGTACCAGCTCTCCGCGATCTCCAGCGCGCCGCGCTCGGCGGCCCGCACGCCCATCCGCACCTGGGCCCGGCCGTGCCCGGCGTCGGCCGCCACCGCGTACCAGTGCTCGGCCTGCTCGGGCGCGTCCTGCCGGCGGTCCAGCAGCGCGGCGAGCCGGAACGCGCCCTCGGCCGAACCGGCCTCGGCGGCCTGCCGGTAGCGCTCCAGCGCCGCGCCCTGGTCGCCGCGCTGCTCCTTGGCCACGGCGAGCTGCAGGGCGGCCTCGCCGTGCCCCTCGGCGGCGGCCCGGGCGTACCACTCCTGGGCCTGCTGCTGCTCGCCGCGGCCCGCGTGCAGGATGCCGAGGTTGAAGGCGCCGTCCACGCTGCCGGCCTCGGCGGCCTTGGAGAACCAGGGCTCGGCCCCGGCCTCGTCGCCGCGCTGCAGCAGCACCACGGCCAGCGCGTTGCAGGCCTCACGGTGCCCGGCGTAGGCGGCCCGGCGGTACCACTGCTCGGCCTGCGCCTCGCGCCCGGTGGAGGCGCACAGCAGGCCGAGGTTGAACGCGCCGTTGTGGTCCCCGGCCTCCAGCGCCGCCCGGTACCAGCGCTCGGCGTCCCGGTCCTCGCCGCGGCCGGCGTGCAGCGCACCCAGGGCGTTGGCGGCGTTGCCGTCGCCGGCCTCGGCCGCCTCCTGCCACCACTGGGCGGCGGCCGGCAGGTCGCCGCTGTCGCGCAGCAGGAAGCCCAGCGCGCAGGCGGCCCGGGGCTCGCCGTTCTGGGCGGACTGGCGGTACCAGCGGGCCGCCTCCTCGCGGCCGCCGCGCTCCTCGACCAGCACGCCCAGCCGCAGCGCCGCGCGGGCGTGGCTGCGCACCGCGGCGGTGCGGTACCAGGTCTCGGCGCTGTCCTTGTCGCCGACCGCCTCGCGCATCCGGGCCAGCCGGTAGGCGGCCTCCCGGTGGCCGGCGTCGGCGGCCAGCCGGAACCAGCGCTCGGCGCGCACGTCGCGCCGGTGCTCCATCAGGTCGCCGAGCGCGTAGGCGCCCAGCGCGTGCCCCTGCTCGGCGGCGAAGTGCAGCCAGTACTCGGCGGACTCCTCGTCGCCGTGGTCGCGCAGGTGCAGGCCGAGGGCGTGCGCGGCGGGCGCGCTGCCGGCCACCGCGGCCTGGCGCCACCACTGGCCGGCCTCCGAGCGGTGGCCGCGCTGGTGCAGCAGCACGCCGAGGTTGTTGGCGGCGGCCCGCACCCCCGCGGCGGCGGCCCGGCGCAGATACGGTTCGGCGTCGTCCAGATCGCCGCGGCGCAGCAGCAGCGCGCCCAGCCGGCTGGCCGCGCCGAGGTCGCCGCCGTCGGCGGCGGCACGGTAGCGGCCCTCCAGTGCGGCGGACTCGCGGGCCGCCAGCTCGCTCTCGAAGCCGTCGCCGTCAGCCGCGCCGGTCTCGCAGGCGGCCTCGGAGGGTGCGGCGGCCGACGCCGGGCCGGCGGGTTCGGGCACGGCCGGCACGGCGGACGGCGCCGGGTAGCGGCCGCCCAACTGCGGGACCGGCACCGGCTCCAGGCTCTCCGGGCCGTAGCCGGGGCGGGCCGCGGCGCCGCCCAGTCCGCGCTGGGCGGGCACGGGTGCGGTGCTGGCGGCGGTGTCGACGCCCGGCTGCTGCTTGCCGATCAGCTTCATGCCGACTCCCGCTCCCCCCGAGTGTCGTGGCATCCCGCGGGGACGCGCGTAGGCCCACGGCCCGTCAGCAGCCGCGCCCCGTCCCCCATCTGGTCCATCGTCGCATCACCCGAACACCCGCGTACACCTGCCCGCGCGATTTTGCCGGGCCGGACCGAAGCCGGCGGAGATAGCTTCAGCGCTTTGTCGATTTCCCGACACTTGCGCCTCACAAACCCCGGTGGCGCAAGGGATGCAGCGAACGTGGCCCCATAGTAGCGGAGGCGGTGCCACCGCTTATGGGTGGCACCGCCCCGTGCTGGTGCGGAATCAGCTCGCGCAGGCTCAGCCGACGCTGATGTCGTCCGCGTAGTAGGTCCCCTGGCCGTACCAGCCGTGCACCCAGACGGTCACCGAGGTGACCGCGGCGCCGGTGGTGAACTTGGTCGACAGCTGCGACCAGTTGGGGCCGGAGGTCCAGGTCGAGGTGTCCGCGCCGGAGCCGGTCACCCCGAGGTAGGTGTAGTTGCCCTGCACCCAGCCGGACAGGGTGTAGGTGGTGTTCGGCTTGACCGTGACGGTCTGCGAGCACTGGGCGTCGTCACTGCTGCTGGCAGCGCCCGCCAGGGCGTGCGAGCCGGAGTGCACCGGGCTGCTCACCACCGAGCCCAGGTTGCCGGTGCAGGTCCACGGGGAGAGGCTGCCGGACTCGAAGCCGCCGTTCACCACCGGGCCGCCGGACGGGCCGGTCGGGGTGGGCGTCGGGGTCGGGGTCGGCGTGGGGGTCGGGGTGGGCGTGGGGGTCGGGGTGGGCGTCGGCGTGGGAGTCGGCGTCGGGGTGGGCGTGGGAGTGGGCGTCGGGGTGGGCGAGCCGGTCGGCGGCGCCGGGCAGTTGCCCGCCGAGCCGTTGGTGTCGTTCACCACCGCGTTGAACAGCGTGGCCGCCGGGTCCAGGTCGTAGAGCGAGAACATCATCGTCCCGCCCATGCCGTTGCAGTGCAGGTAGTCGGCCTTGGCCTGGATCGACTGCAGGTCCTCGCCGGACCAGAAGTTGGTGCCGTCGTAGAACCACGCGGACTGCGCGAGCGGGTCCCAGAAGGTGTCGGCGGCGTTGTCCACCACGCCGGACAGCTCCTTGTACATCCGGGTGCCCGCCACGTTGCCCGAGTCGGGTGCGCCGGGCGCGGGTGCGCTGGCGGGCTGGAACAGGCCGTGGTTGCTGCCCGCCGCCACCCCGGTCCAGCCGCGGTAGTAGAACGGCACGCCCATGTTGAGCTTGGCGGCCGGGAAGCCGCCCGGGATGCCGTACTGCGAGTCACCGACGGTGTAGGCCTTCATCGCCTCGTCGATGGAGTACTTGCTGGTGCCCGGGGCGATCGGGTTGGACGGGTCGGCCGGGTTGTCGTAGAGCGGCGACTGGTGGTTGGTCGGGCCGGTCGCCTCCCAACCGCCGTGCATGTCGTAGGTCATCGGGTCGCCGAAGGTCAGGTACTGGCCGATCTTGTCCGTCTCGACGGACTTGATCTTGTCCTGGCCGGCCGGCAGCGCCGCCGACAGCGAGTAGGTCTTGCCGTCCGCGGCACCCTGGGTGTTCAGCTCGGACCGGAACTCGGCCAGCAGCGCGGTGAAGTTCTGCTTGTCCGCCGGCGAGGAGTGGTTGCCGGTGTGGCCGCCGCCGCCCGGGTACTCCCAGTCGATGTCGAAGCCGTCGAAGATCCCCTTGCCGGTGCCGGCGCCGCCGTAGCCGCCCTGCGAGGGCAGGTTGCCCTTGATGAACATGTCGATGCAGGAGGAGACGAACTTCTTCCGC
Organism: Kitasatospora sp. NPDC058965; assembly: GCF_042741245.1. NCBI lineage: Bacteria > Bacillati > Actinomycetota > Actinomycetes > Kitasatosporales > Streptomycetaceae > Kitasatospora > Kitasatospora sp. NPDC058965. The sequence goes on along the minus strand of NZ_JBHYKG010000027.1, from coordinate 2,884 downwards.
GACGCGTCGGTGGCCGCCGCGTCGGAGAAGTACTTGGAGTACGTCCAACCACCCAGGCTGAGGACCACCTTGAGGTTCGGGTACTTGGCCTTCAGCTCCTGCAACTGGTGGAAGTTGCCGGCGATCGGCTGGTTCCAGGTGTCGGTGGAGTTGTCCACCGAGTTGCCGTTGGCGAAGGTCTTGCCGTAGTCGGCGAACGAGTCGCCGGCCCCGTCGCCCGCGTTCGGGTTGTTCTCGTCCTGCGAGGCGGCCGAGTTGGCCTCGAAGCAGGTCAGGTTGGTCGGGTCGATGTTCTCGAAGTCGTAGATCAGGGTGGTGAGCTTGCTCGCCTCACCGGTGGTGTCCACGTTCTTCAGGTAGAACGCGTTCTGGTAGACCGCCCACTGGTCGTAGTAGGCGACCTTCATGCCGCCCGAGGTGGCGGGCGCGCCGGTGGTGTTCGCCGGGGCCGCGGCGGGCGTCGCCGTGGTCTGGGTGGCCTGGGCGTGGGCCATGCCCAGCACCGACAGGGCGCCGCCCAGCAGGAGGCCGGCCGCGGAGGTCACCGCCCAGGCGGATCGACTGGTTCTGCGCATGCGGTTGTCTTCTCTCTGTCGTGGGGGTTGAGAGACTGCGCTGCGGGGTGTGGGGCCCCGCGGTTCCGGTCAGGGCATCGCGTGCAGGTGGCCGCCGACCGAAGTCGCGATGGAACTGCCGTTGCTGGCGTCCCAGTTGGTGGACCAGGTCATCGCACCGCCGATGCCGGGCCACTTGGTGGTGGGCTTGAAGGAGCCGCAGTTGGTGCCGCTCGCCAGGCAGTCCAGCGCCGCGTTCACCACACCGGGCGAGACGTACCCGCCGCCCGCCGCGCTGCCCGAGGCCGGCACGCCCAGGCCCACCTGGCCCGGCGCCAGGCCGCCCTGGAGCTGGATGCAGGCCAGCGCGGTGAGGAAGTTCTCGGTGCCCTCGGAGTAGACGTTGCCGTCGCAGCCGTTCATCGAACCCGAGTTGTAGTACTGCATGTTGACGATGGTCAGGACGTCCTTGACGGCCAGCGCCAGCTTGAAGTACTCCATGCCGGTGGACTGCATGTCGATGGTCTGCGGCGCCATGGTGAGCACGAAGCCGCTGCCGACCTTGGCCGCCAGGCTGTGCAGCGCCTGCGCCATGTAGGTGGAGTTGACCCCGTTCTCCAGGTCGATGTCGATCCCGTCGAACCCGTACTTCTGGATGACCGCGTAGGCGCTGTTGGCGAAGTTGGCCGCGGAGGCGGAGTCGCTGACCGAGATGGTCCCGTTCTGGCCGCCGACCGAGACGATCACCTTCTTGCCGGCCGCGTGCTTGGCGGCGATGTCCGCCTCGAACTGGGCGTCGGTGTAGCCGCCCAGCTTGCTCGACAGGGTGCCGTCCAGCGCGAAGTCGATCGCGCCCGGCGTGCCGGTCGCGTTCGCGAAGGCAACCGCGATGATGTCGTAGGCCGCGTTGACGTCGCTGATCCGCTGGTCGGTGGCGCCGTTGTCGAAGTCCTGCCAGTAGCCCGTGAGCAGGTGCTTGGCCGGGCCCGTGGGGGTGGGCGAGGTCGGCGGCGGCGAGGTGGGCGGCTGGGTGGTCGGGGGCTGCGTCGTCGGGGGCTGGGTCGTGGGCGGCGCGGTGGTCGGCGGCGCGGTGGTCGGCGGCGGGGTGGTGGGCGGCGGGGGCAGGGTGCTGCCCGAGCCCGGGCCGCTGAGCACCAGGTCGTCGGCGCCGTAGGCACCGGTGCCGTACCAACCGTGCAGGTAGACCGTCACGCTGGTGGTGCTCGGCCCGGTGGTGAAGCTGGTGGTCAGCTGATTCCAGGCGGCGTTGGTGCTCCAGGTGGAGGTGTCCGTGCCGCCGGTGCCGCTGTCCCCCAGGTAGACGTAGTTGCCCTGGACCCAACCGCTCAGCGTGTAGTTCGAGTTGGGCCGCACCGAGACCTGCTGGGTGCACTGCGCGTTGTCGCTGCCGACCGGGGTCGCCTGCAGCGCGTGGCTGCCGCTGTGCACGGGGCTGGAGACCACCGCGCCGGAGTTGGCGGTACAGCTCCAGCCCTGCAGGCTGCCGGCCTCGAAGCCGGGGTTCTGCAGCAGGTTGACCACGTCGGCATTGGCGTCGCCGGTGGCGGCGAGCAGCAGGCTGCCGCTCGCGACCACGGCCAGCGCGGCGGCCGAGGCCACCACCGCACGGGCGCCGGGCCGCGCCGCGCGGGCGGGTCTGGGCTGGGTCACTCTGGTCGCACGATGCACGTTCTGCTCCTTGGATCGTCGCCGGGCGGCGAGTGGGGGCGATGGGGAGCCTGTGGGGGAGGCGCGCACTGCGCCGTCGGCGCGCACTGCTCCGCTCGTGCCGACGGCGGACTCAGAGTGGACTAGACCAAATAGCCGGTCAAGAGGATCAGAGCGGCCGCCCGGGGCGGTCCGGGCCGGACCGCGGAACGGACTTGACGGAGCATCACACCACTCGGCATCGTGGCCGGTCAGCCGCCGGGGGCGGGGCGGCACGGGCACCGGACCGTCAGCCGGATTCCATCCGCGGTCCATCCAGCGCCCGCCCGAACGCGGCGGTCAGCGCGGGGATCCGGTAACGGCCCCCCGGGGTCGGCACCGCCAGGCCGTACTCGGCCAGCAGCTCCAGCAACTCCTCCGGGGAGCACGATACTTCGTCAACTCCCCCGGGGTGCGCGGCGGCCAGCCCGGCGAACAGGGCCAGCGCCGCGGGGCCGCCCCGCGCCCGGGCCAGCCGCTGCCGCGCGGAGTCCAGCGCCGCGGCCGGGCCCCGCCCGCCCGGGCTGAGCTCCGCCAGCCGGGCGTGCTCGTCGGCGAGCCGGGCGGCCAGCGCGGCCGGCCCCCGCCCGGGGTGCGCGGCCAGCCGGGCCGCCGCCGCGCGC